>JAQUWM010000127.1 GCA_028692885.1 Acetobacterium sp.
ATTGACCATCATAAACCAGGTCGGCAGTAGCTAGCAGCCCTTTGTGAATCCGATTACCATTGAACTGGTGAAGTAATTTATGGGGTTTGGCAGAAAACGGTTTAACTCCTGGTAGTTTTGGGATATAATAAGACTAGACTACTATGAGGAGAAATTGAATGAGTTTATATGATGCGTGGAAAAACTACATAGAAGAGAATTGCAGCACTGAGGAAGAACAAAATGCATTTTGGAAAAAATATTGTGATGATGAAAAAGTTCTATACCAGAAGATTCTTGGTGAGAAAATCACCACCATTTCCGGTAAGGTCGAAGATCTGGTTAAAGAAAGCAATATGGTTCCCTCCCAATACATGGGTTTTCTGGATGGCATCAGCGATAGTCTGATGGCCCCCATTGATCTTGAGACGATTGAACTGGATTCTGAAATCAATCTGGAAATTGATTTTGCCAAGCTTTATAAGAATATGCTGGCAGTTCCAGCGGAGTGGCTTTATACTCTGGAAGAATGGGATAACTTTTTCACAGAGGAGCAGCGGATTGAGCTCGAAAAAGAGTATAAGCGATCAAAAACCGTGGTCAATGAAGTAAAAGTGGGGCGAAACGATCCCTGTCCATG
The DNA here is from genome assembly GCA_028692885.1 of Acetobacterium sp. Taxonomy (GTDB): domain Bacteria; phylum Bacillota; class Clostridia; order Eubacteriales; family Eubacteriaceae; genus Acetobacterium. The sequence continues at coordinate 620 of JAQUWM010000127.1, forward strand.
TGGATCGGGTAAAAAATACAAAAAGTGTTGTGCACTTTAATGCTATCAAAAAAAGAGCGAAAGCTCTTTTTTTAGTGGTTAATTATCTCATGAATATAAAAAACAGTAATCATCGAGAGGGCAATATCCGGTGAAAATTTGCTCAAAAAGGTCGACATCCGCTCGGGACTGAGATCACCCCGGATACTTAAAAATACGATATAAAAAGTGATAAAATTGTACCGCAGAAAATTACTATTGGCTGGGGTCAAAAATGTTCCGATGATTTTAGGATTATCCAATAGGGTGAGGTTTTCATCCAAAAGCCGATTTATATTTTTGAGAATAGCCTGAATGAAAAAATCAATGGAATATTTTTCCAATCGTGACACGCCCATGTTTTTTGCGGCAATTTCGAGCATCGCAAGGCCCAGGGGCTGGTTTTTAAACGATGTTTTTTTCAGCAGATTTTCCAACGCGCTGACAATATCGCTTTGGCTGGCATCGGTTGGTAGGTTGAGCAGGGCCAGCATTTTTAGCAACTGTTTTTGATTTGACAGCGGCAGACCTAAGGTGTTGATAAATTTTCTGAAAAAGGTATTGCTTTTTTTGGTGTTCAGATAAAAGTGCCGACCATCCAAAAAACCAAATACCTTTAAGGCATCCAGATAGCCCAATTGAATATTCTGTTCGATTTGCCGGGAATCGAAATTTAAAATTCCGCCAAGATACTCGGAGTTATTGACCGTAATGATTTCGGCATCTTTATCTCGCACCCATTTCCGCATCCCGATTGCCGGGAATTCCACTGAAATAATCTGCTTGAAATTCTGCTCCAGCATAAAATTTATCGGGACATTGTCAAAAAATCCCCCATCAAGATAGGTTTTGCCATCAATTTCCTGCTTCTGAAAAATGGGCAGGGCAGCACTGGCCAGCAAATAGTCAATTAGTCGACCTTCTGGAATATCTTCAATCATCAGCTGTCGTGGTTTCAGGCTGGTAATATCAACTGTTACCAGGCCAAACCGAATCGACGAATTCCGGATGGCTTCTTCAGAGATCAATTGGGTCAGATTGTGGCGCAGTGGTGAAATATCCAAACCGTCGAAAAAAAGTGATGTTAAAAAACCACTTCTGAAAACATCAAAGCTTTCTTTTGACCACTCATCGACATAGGTATTGGTTATTTTTTTATTTAAATCAAGAACCTGGTTAATGGTCAGATTGGACCAGAATGCCATGGCAATATCATAATCATCCTGGGCAATCATGGCGGCGTTCAGTGCCCCGACGGAGGTTCCGATAACGGCTCCCAGGGAGTAATCACACTCTCTAAGAGCCTTCCAGACACCCATTTCAAAGGCACCTTTGGCACCGCCGCCACTGAGAACCAGGCCGTACTGTTGCTGCGACATTTAATGTTTACCTTTCTGTTATTAAGAAATGTTAGCTAAAGAATCATTTGAAACAAATTAGTAGTACATGCCGTTCATCAGACCACCCAGCATTCCCATGCCGCCTAATCCAACGCAGGCGACGCAGGCAAAGATCATTAGCACGGTAAAGGCCATTCCAATGATTGAACAAATCAAGCCAGCCATAGCCATGCCGGTGGGCAGACCCTGGAGTTTTCGTTCTTTCATGGCAATCATCGCAAATATAAGACCTACCGCTCCGGTCAGCAGGCCGCTACCGATCAAGGTGATAAAGCTGACAATAGAGAAAATCCCCAGTGACAGCGCCAGGATTGATTTGGAATCGTAAGTCTCGGCAATAACTTTTTCCGGATGACGTTCATCGTAGGCATCGCGATTGCGGATAATAAAGATAAAAATCGGACCCAGGAAAGGGAAAATGATGCTCAACACCAGATAAAGTACCCGGTGATCTTTGTCATAAATACTGTAGAGCCAAAATTGAGCGGTGTAATAGTAAAAACTCAGCGCCAGGGATAACAGGATTCCGATAAAGGCGCCCAGATAGGGAATGAAGCCAAGGATCATCATGACAACGGTTAAGGCCAGACCCATCAGGGGCAGAAAAAGCTTGGCATAGGGAATATGCCAGGTGCTGATGGAAACATCATCATTGATCAGTTCACCCATCAGATAATTACTGGCCAGGGGAATCCAGGCCAGCCAGGGGTTGTCAAGATTGCGGTTTTTGGCCATGGTGTAAAGACCAAGGGCATTAAAAACATAGCAAACAAGGCCGATAACCAGACTAACGACTAAAATAATACCAAGAACTGACATAATTACCGGCATGATCGCCATAAAACTGTCAGATTGGGAAGAAATATCTCCCAGATAATCATCGTACATATACATAACAAACCTCCTAAAAAATAGTGTAATCTAATTATACCCGAAAGTTATTCAAATAACTAATTTTTCAAGTATTTTTGATAAAGTGGCTGGGGGATTTTCAGAATAAGCAGGATACCCAAACCAATGATCATTAGGCTGATGAATTGGGAGGTAGAAAGAAATCCGATGGCGCCGCGGGGATCAGAGCGGAAAAATTCATTGATAAAGCGGAAGAGTCCCGAGGCGATTAAATAAAAACCGGTCGTAAAACCAGGGTTTCGGCTTTTCCACAACACCGCCATCAGAACTAGGGTGAGCATAAAAAGAAAGGCTGATTCGGACAACTGGGCCGGAAACAGACCGATTCCGGAGGGCGGATAGGCGCCAACGGGGTAGTGAACAGCCCCGGGACCCTCATAGGGAATCCCGTAGCAGCAGCCATTGAAAAAACAGCCAATTCGGCCAAAGGCCTGGGCTAAAGCCAGGCAGGGGACGGCAATATCAAAAAACTCGATGACATCAAGATGATAAATACGGGTATAAATAACTCCCCCCAGGATCCCCCCGATCAGTCCGCCGTAAAAGACCGCACCGCCACTGGCAAGCCGGATCAGGGCGGTTTCCGGGCTGGTGATCAAATTCGGTAAATCAACGATGATATATAGCAGTTTGGCCCCAGTTATGCCACCAATAATGGCAAAGAGACCGAAAAACATGGCATCCATAGTGGTGATATGGTATTTTCTGGCGGTTTGAACAGCCAATAAAAAAGCTGCTCCAGTACCGATTAAAAATAGAACCCCAAAGGTTAGGATAGGAAAATTAAAAACATGAATAATTGGATACATACTCGTCTCCCTTGATTTTTGATATAAAAAAAGGACGAAGCCTCGTCCTTTTTGTTTTGATTGTGTACCAGTTACGATTAGCTGAGCTGTTAAGATTGAAAAAACTGAACAATAATGTTCTAGAACAGCATAAATCAATAAAATCTAGCTAACTAAGAACAAATTTGGAAATTTACGATAATCAAATTATAGTAATCGTTGAACGTTTCACAACGTTAGATCGTATTAAAATAATTGAACTTATAAGTATGATAATGACGAAAGTGCACCTGAACCTCCGGCACAAATCACGCATAGTGTACAAGGTAAAGCGATAACTCCGTTAAGTGATAATCCAATAATCGATAGTACTAACCCCGCCGTAGCTATGCCACTCGGTTTGAAAGATTCTAACTGGGCTGCCTTTCTGATTTGAATTGCCAAAATCAGTCCAATGATAGCACAAATAACACCAATTATAATTGTAACAACATAAACCATAAGAATTAAGCAAGCTACAGATACGATCCCTAAAACAAGAGAAGCCGCCGCTTTGCCACTATAATTTTCCATATACCCTCCTAAAGTAAAATTATTTTTTCTTTAAGAATACACCTTTTAGGAAGGATTGTCAAGATTTATGAATATCTTTTAACTTATCGACTAGATCGAAGGCAACATGATTGATGGTTTGAGAACCAGCAACAAGAACCAGATCGTTCGGGCATAAGTGGTCAGTCAGATGATTGACGATATCCGCAAAAGCCGAAATGGTGACCGTTGGAATGCCATATTTTGCTTCGATGGCTTTTTGCAAATCTTCGGAATAAACATTCCAGTCATTACCTTCCCGATCTGAATAAATATCGTTGAGAATGACGTAGTCGGCTTTGGCAAAAGCGTCCACAAAAGCATCAAAGAAAAAGAAGGTTCGAGAATAGGTATGCGGTTGAAAAACAACCCAGAGTTTATGGTGCTCATAATTGAGACAGGCATCGACGACCACCTTTAATTCAGTCGGGTGATGGGCATAATCCTCATAAACGTTGATGCCGTTGACTTCCCCCCGGAATTCGAAACGACGTTTGGCACCACTGAATTTTGCCATCGCGGCGATCGAAGTGTCAACCGGGATACTGAGGAAATCACCACAAATAATGGCTGAGAGCGAGTTAAGAACATTATGTTCGCCGGGAATAATGAGTTGATAGTGGCCATAAAATTGACCTTTTTTATAGACATCAAAACTGGGCTTGCCAACTTTATCATAAACAATATTGGCGAGATACCAGTCGTTGGTTTTATTTAAGCCATAGGTAGTTACCGGACAGGCTAAATCAGCCACGACATCCAGAACATCCTGGGAATCTCCATAGGCAATCATCAAGCCATCGGCTGGTAGGATTTTGCCGAATTTAGTAAAGGATTCTTTGATCTGTTTTAATCCGCCTTTAAAGTAATCCAGATGATCTTCTTCAATATTGGTAATGATACCGATGGAATGGGACGTTGTCAGGAAACTGTCAACATATTCACAGGCCTCAACAACAAAGAATTCTTTTCCATCAATCACGGCATTACCGCCAAATTCATCCAGCTTGCCGCCAATACTCAGACTAGGTCGCAGATCAGCATCTTGGAGCAGACAGGCAACCATTGAAGAAGTGGTGGTTTTACCATGGGTTCCCGAAACGGCAATGGTTTTATCGAAAATATGTGAAAAAAGACCCAGAAAACTCGAACGTTCGAT
>JAQUWM010000128.1 GCA_028692885.1 Acetobacterium sp.
ACCGGTGCAAATAGATAAGAGCCTTAAAACCATCTGCTTTGCCGCTGTCAAATAGCCAGTATATTGGTCTCTTCTGATATATCTGGCAGTGATCTTTGAAGAAATCTTTCAGGAAGTAATTGCGGATAATTTCGCGTGAACTATTACCCCTGTTGCCCAGAGCATTAGCGATAAAATCAAGGTTTTCCTCTAAAGTTTCCATGCCAAAAGTCTTTTTTAGGAAAGCACAGAATAAACCTATAACATCATCCTCAAAGTATTCCTCATCGGTAATGGGCAGAATATTGTCTTTATCCGGGATAAAGGTACTGTATTTGCTGTCATCCCACTCCCCGCCGGCATAAGCAAGTCCATCTACATCAAGACTGTAACGGCCAAAAACACAACCAACAGCATAAGAAATAAAGGAACGAATGTCTTGGGATAGATCGGCTTTTCGAATAGTAACATCTTTATCATCTATAAAGGGCGTCATTTCATCTTGAAGCCCGTAAGCAGCAATAAATATTTGGTTTAGTGTTATTTCATTTTCTTTGAGACATTCAAACAACTTATCTGTACGCTGCTTCCATTTGTTAAATGCAGTCTCAATGCTAGTTTCACTTTTGTCTCTAAGGAATGGATGAATTGAAAAATCCCAGCTTGTCTCAAAGGAATCCCAATCCTCTTGAGAAAGGCTAATATTATCCTTAGTTATACAGCTAACTCTTTTCAAATCACTAATAATAAGAGGCAATGCGCCAATGTTTCCCACTTGAAAAGTTGTAGACGGATTAAGCATTTGGAGATAACTAATTGCGATTTTAGAATTGAGAAATGCAAGTAGATAAAATCTGTATTCATCACTAGGAAACATGGATGAACCTTTAACATCACAGATAAATCCTTGGGGCAAATAACGGCAACCAAAGCGAGTTGTTGCAATATCAGACCAAGAAACGCCTTCTTTGCACAAGTTTTCAATATTTTGAATATATCTTGACCAATGTTTGCCTTTATTTCGGATTACCGCATAATCTTTTATTTCTTTTCCATCATATGCCCAATTTACAACATAATCAAAGTTACCATACCATCTACGAAAGTTTCCTCCTTTATTATACGGAATCCATTTTTTGTCTGTAGTAGCCAGTTCCTGATGGGTTATTCGTGTCCCTTTTTTATGAATATCAATTTCAAACCACTGACGAAGGAACCGCTCGTTATCACCTGTATTTTGGCCAACCCTTGGCCTTGCGTAAGATAATAGTGTTTTAGCATCACGGAAATTCCTTGCAGACGGTTTACTTATCCAATAGACAATTGGGCTACCAGAAATCAAATTAAACTCTTCTTGATTTACTCTATAATAATTTTCAAGATTAAAGTATTGTGACATCTTTTCATATCTTTTACTGTAACAATACTCTACCAAACGAATTGATGTAACAACTTTGGCTATATTACATTTTCTGCTTACCCACGAAATAATGGGTAAATGTCCTATCTTCCCATCAAATAATTCTGTACCATAATCTACGATTACTTCAAATGATGTATTTGCAAGGCAATACTGCCGTATTTTTTCGAAACTGCGTAAAAACATCCATGAATTAGTCGTGACAAATGAAACAAATCCATTTTGACGAAGCAAATTCTTTATAACAGCAAAATACATAACAGATGAAAGATCTGCTTTTGCTTCCTCATAATTATCCTTTACATACTTTGTGAGTTTAGAGGACATTCTTGAGCTGTTTAAGTACGGAGGATTTGTTATTGTAATATCATATTTTTGAGTCATTGCATAATCAATTTCAATTAACTGTATAATTTTTAACTGTGTTTCTTCCAATCCAATTTCATCCAGCGTGATTTGACTATCGTATGAAACATTTCTAACGAAACGGTAAAGTAAGTCCCAATCCATCTGCTCTACATTTAAAATAGAACCATACTCTTTTGCGTCCCACATAGTATCCAATATTTTTTGTGTCTGGCTCAATGCATTTTTCTTTTCGCTATCGCTCATACCAAAGCCAAAATATTCAAGATGCAGGCAATTAATGTCATTGCTTTCTTGGATTGTGTAAATATGACACTGTATTTCGCCATTTAAAATACGTCGGTTATACTGTCTTGCCTTCATCAAAACTGCAAAGTAAGCCAACTGGTAGGCACGATTATCAATATCCAATCCATACAGATTGTTCTCAACGATACTCTTAGCAGCATCACGCTGGCTATAGCCATAGCTCTCATAAATCTGCATCAACACATCAAAAGCGTATACCAAAATATGTCCACTGCCCATACAAGGGTCAATTATCTTGATGTCTTCCGGCTTGATCTTCTTATATTCTTCTCGGATAGCATCCAACTGTTTTTGGACATTCGCTCCCTGCTTGGCCTCGTCCAGATAATAATTCCATTTGGCTTTTAGATCGTCATTCGGATGTCCTTCCAGCCATAACCGTCCAAGACTATTTTCGACCATATTTCGAACAACCCAATCCGGGGTAAACATCTGAGTAGCTGCAGGTAAATAGTCTGATGATATAGGATGTCGAGCCATATCACCATCAAATAGCATATTGAAAACCTCAGTGTTGTAATATTGATACAGCCAGCCGATGATTTCGACCTGACCTTCTTTTACCACATTGAAATCATCTTCCGGTATATCATGCACGAGATGATATACCACACCGTCCTTATCCGTAAATGATACGTTCATCAGTAACTCAGTATAGTCGTTGGTCTTCTCAAATAATTCCGGCAGAATCGCATTCAATGCATTGCACTGCTTAATAAAGAGCATACAAAACAGCTCATCCAGCTTGTTATCATTTTTAAGCTGCATTATGCGATCTTTTTCATAGGGAGTATACTGCAAATCAGCGTCAAAAGGCGAAGTTACCAAATCCGGTTCGATTTTGGTGCCGCTCTCGGAAGAAAGGGCTCTCACCCGCGATGGAAGGTAGTCGTTAACCTCCATGAAGCGCACGGCAATCAGGCGGTTAAACCAGGTATAGGCAACCTCTTCAACCACGTTATTATAGGCAGTTTGATAATCTGACTGTCTTTCCTTTTGTTGAATAATCTCCACCAGTTTCCTGCGCTGCTTGATCTCCACCCCGGTGATTGAGTAAGGTTCTTTGGTACCAATATCAAAAAACTGAACATCTTTAGTGGACTGGGGAAGCGGGCTTTTGATTTCCTTTTCCGTAATACCCAGCAGCCCTGCTTTATATGTAATATCTGCAATAAGCTTATTTCTTGCCCATATTGCAAAGTTCTTAATAGCTGTTTTGTTCATTCCTTGCCCTCCTTGGATTGACTGCATATCGATTAACTATTGCTTAGATATAATCTTTCAATAAATATCCAATTTCCGTGCATATGTTTGTCTCAAATTATGTTAAACAATGAAATGGGGCATCGGTTGATTACTCATATTTCTTATTAAAGCAAAATGCATTTTCGTTTAATAGCCGGTTTGCTTAATCAACAGTTTGCGGATTTTGTTTAATAAAACCTTATCTAAAAATATTGATGTAATCTGTTAATGCAAAAATTCTATTCCTTTTATTGCCTGTTAATTCAGATAAAATGTGGTCATCACATAATATCTTGACTGTATTGTTGACAGCTTGAACAGTTAAGTCTGTCAAATCGCTTAATTGGCTGACATTGGCAACCGGTTGGCTATACATGGCTGTAATAATTCGCTGTGAGCTGTCTGTGGAAGTCTTTTTTACAATCAAATAGTTTCTGTAATTTTCAACCTGCTTTACAGCGTTCTTAAATTTACTTTTAGCAGATTGAGCGGTTTCTATAGATGCTTTGAGAAAGAACTTAATCCATCCCAGTATGTCATTCTTGCTTCTAACATTCTGTAAATAGTCATAATAATCCGTTCGATTTCTTTCAAAGTAATCACTAATATAAAAACACGGCTTTTCTAATTCTTTTTTTGATAATAAGTACAGCGGTATTATCAGCCTGCCAATGCGTCCGTTTCCATCCAAAAACGGATGTATCGATTCAAATTGATAATGAATCATAGCAATTTTGATAAGTTCAGGCATTCCATTTACCATATTGATGAACTTGTCCAAATCGCCCATGAGATCGGGCATATCTATTATTGCCGGAGGTACATATTTCGCATTGGAAGGCATACTCCCACCTATAAAGTTTTGGGATCTCCTCAATTCACCAGGGGTTTTGTGTTCACCTCGAACACCCTGCAAAAGGATTTGATGCATCTCTGTCATCAAACGGCTGGTAAATGGGAAACCATCTTCAACGATTCTTTTTATCCCATGATTCATAGCGTCAATATAGTTGTTGACCTCTTGAACGTCATCTCGTTTTTCAGGCGAAATGTCCTCGCTGCTCATCATGTCTTCTTCGATTGAAGTATTGGTACCTTCAATCTTATTAGACTTATTTGCCTCTGTACGAATGTGCATTCTGATATAGATGTCAATATCAGGTATCAACTCAGAGTAAGTATTAAGGCCACCAAGTTCCTTGTTAGCTTCCGCCAAGAGATAATTCAGTTCTGAATCCTCCCACGTCCACATTTGATTAATGCCAGATGGACAAAAAGACTTAAAATCTCCTTGATCTCTGTACGTCCCCGATTTAAATCTCTCTAATCTATTCATGGTATTCCTCCTTCGATTAATTAAAGATTAGTTAAACATTGGTTAAATATTGGTTAGACTAATCCTTTTTAACCAAAGTTCGTATTCAAAGCGCTCTATCAACGTATGTAATGTTATAATCAAAGCATCTTCATCTATGATTTCTTGATCGAAGAAAAACATATAATGCCTCCTTAGAACTCAATATTGATGATAGTATCCTCATCCAGTTCTTTTAGAATCCGTTCTCTGAGAGCAGCCATGTACTTGTCAACATCCTGTGCAGTCTCAATCTGCCAAGAAGCGGAGAGATTAATGGTCTTGATGCTGATATTTTTTCTTTTCTTAATCTTAGGCTGAGGTTGTTGCTCCGGATTTTCCCCGCCACCATAATGCGCTTTTTCTTCGGCAATCTTATCCTTGGCAATCTGCTCATCCCTCTTGGACATTTCATTTAACAGACGGACTTTCAGGGCATCGGCCTCAACCTTGATATTCTGCAAAGTCGCAACATTATTGCAATGGGCTGCCTTTTCGTGAATTTCATCGAACAGCTCGCTAAAACGATCGCTGAAATCTCCTTTATAGGATTTGGTTTCAAGAACCTCAAACACTCTATTTCTGGCAGCATCAATAGCCACAATGACCGGCGCATCCATGTCGTCCAGAACCTTCCGGTATGCTTCGGTGAAACGTCCCAACAGCTCGGGCAGTTCCGGAATGTCTTGGTAGGGAGCATCTTTTTTCAATATTACCTTAATATCGGCGGCAACCCTTTCAACTTTCTCATCTGCTATAAAGGTCTTACTGTCGTCATAAATGCCTATAAGATGCAGTGCCTTC
>JAQUWM010000129.1 GCA_028692885.1 Acetobacterium sp.
ATAAAACCAGTTTCCGTGGGACAGACCAAATCCAGATGAGTCGACAAAAACACCGCCCCATTGGCGATAAAGGTGCAGATTTTCTCCAACTTTTCGTAGGTCAGGGTAGTATCAAAGCTGGCTACCGCTACATCGGGCTGCTCCTGGACCAGATTGATGCCATGTTTCCGGAAGCTTTCTTCCAACAGCGGCGTACCCATTAAATAGACGGATTGTCCGGGATAATACGTTTTTAAATATTCAATCGTCACATCCCCGGAGGTGATGATTTGATTTTCTTCCACAAAGCAGCCCATTTTTTTCAGCTTCTGCTGATAAAAACTGGGCCCCCGTGATGAATTATTCGTGATAAAAATAAAATCTCTTTGTCGGGCTCGCAGTTCGTCGATAAAGTCCAAAGCCCCATCGATTAAACCATTACCCAGATAAATGGTACCGTCCATATCCAGCGCAAATAGTTTAACATCTCTAAGCGCCTCTTGTTTCGCCATGATCATTTTGTCAATCCTTCCCATTTCAGCGTCCACCAATCCCATACCTTTTTCATTCCGTCATCTCCCTATTTTTGCTTTATCAGGCCTTTGCGAAGCTAGCGTGAACTTTGCCGCCTGAATACTTTATTTTTTATTCGTTTCTGAACTTCTGTAATGATTGTTTTATTATATGTTTTTTTATGAAAAAGTCAATCACTCATTGTTTTTAAAAAAGAACCGATAAAAAAGCTCCCTCGCTACATCTGTAACGAGGGGGCTTTTTTATTATTGCAGGCGGCATTTTTTATAGTGCGACGTCTCCTCTTTCGCCGGTTCGGATCCGGATACATTCTTCCACTGGTTTGATAAAAATTTTCCCATCACCAATTTCGCCGGTTCGGACCACGCTCGTAATCAATTGGACGATTTCTTCCACCTTATCGTCGGTTACTACAATTTTAATCTCGATTTTGGGAATCATATTCATCATCACTGAGGTGCCCCGGTTATGGGCAATCCAGCCGTACTGATTGCCGCAGCCCAGCACCTGACGGATATTCATTCCATTGACCTTTGCCGCTAAAAACGCATCCTTTAAAGGTTCCAGTTTTTCCGGACGGATAATTGCTTCGATCTGTTTCATAGCATTTTCCTTTCTTACTTAAAAATAACCGGTCATCGGGAAATTCATAAAGATCGAACAAACTGCTTCGTGTTCAGTTTTCCTGGTGGCCGATACTGACTTTCTCTTCGTATTTTAGTCGATAAACTGCTATTGGTCAATTCCGGAAAATGCCGGATATCCTTCTTCACTGTGCTCACTGATATCAAGACCCAACGCTTCTGCTTCAGGAGCGACTCGGATCGCCATGACCTTCTTGAGGATCAGCATAATCACCGCGGTCATGGTCCCCGAATAAAGCACCGCAATTAACAGCGCTGTGATCTGGGCCACAAATAACTGGGTATCACCAAAGAACAATCCATTCCATTGGGCAACCGGATTGATCGCCGTCTGGGCAAACAGTCCGGTGGCAATGACTCCCCAGATCCCACTGATGCCATGACAGCCAAAAGCATCCAAGGTATCATCATAACCAAATCGGACCTTCACCTTTGTCAAAAAGAAGAAACAGATCGGGCTCACCACAGCGCCAATAAATAAGGCTGCTTCAGTTGGTACATAACCAGCTCCCGGCGTTATCGAAACCAAGCCGACAATTGACCCGGTGATGGCACCCATAACGGTAACTTTTTTATAAGCAACCATTTCAACCAACATCCACGTTAACATTGCCGCTGCCGAAGCCAGCAGCGTGGTCACTACCGCATGCACGGCCAGTCCGTTGGCGGCCAGGGCGGAACCACCATTAAAGGCAAACCAGCCCACCCATAAAATCGCCCCACCGATGACAAACAGCGGAATATTGTGGGGATGATAGGACTTGATGCCATAACCTTTTCGGGAACCCAGAATAATACAGGCCACCAGACCAGAGATCCCCGAGCTGACTTCAATGACCAATCCCCCGGCAAAATCCACCGCGCCCAGACCAGCAATCAAACTGCCCTGACCCCAAACCATATGAGCCATCGGATAATAGACCAGCAGCATCCAGAAGGTTACAAAAATAAACAGCGCCGAAAACCGCATTCTTCCTGACAAGGAACCCACCACAATGGCCGGCGTGACCATACAAAACACCAGTTGAAAAATAGCAAACAGCTGACCGGGAATACTACTGGCATAGGGTCCCGGTTCAGACGCACTGATACCCCTGAAAAAAATGTTGCTAAAATCACCGATAAAGCCAAATCCACCCAGATCCGGCCCAAAGGATATCGAATACCCCACCATATACCACATCACCGTGGCCAACCCGCAGCAAAACACCACCGACATAATGGTATTGAGGACATTTTTTCGCCGCACCATCCCGCCATAGAATAATGCCAGCCCCGGGGTCATAAAAAATACCAGCATTGTACAAATCAGAATAAATGCCACATCTCCAGAATTAATCATAATTTCCTCCGTAATTCTTTGTTTTTGTTATTTATACCAATCACTGAAAACGGTCCAATGATTATCCGATCAACCCACTTTAAAACCAGCCCTTAACAGACCGGCCGCTACGCTTATCGCCTTTGATAAGTTGGTTCAATTATCTAATTTTCAAAATAATAATTGCAGACGCTTAACGCAAAAAAAAGACGACAACAAAAAAACTGTTATCGCCTTTGATACTCTAAATGATATACCCGGTTCATTTTTTCGCCGATACTCTTCATTGATTAATCGACTGAACCTTTTCGCTATTATTTAAGGTTGATTTTAATATTTAATTTTTGTTGACTCATTTCTGACTCAGCAAGTCGAATTATAGCATTTGTCATCCCTGGAGTCAATCCTTGAATTTAGCAGAGTTGAAATCTTTCGTATTATTTCATAAAAACACGCAAAAAAAAAAGCGATTATATTATGCATTTAATATAATCGCCACTGTCATTCTTTTGTTGATTCTCTTTAAAGAGCGATATCGCCCCGCTCGCCAGTTCGGATCCGAATACATTCCTCCACCGGTTTGATAAAGATTTTTCCATCCCCAATTTCTCCGGTTCGGACAGTATTCATAATCAGTTGGACGATTTCCTCGACCTTATCGTCGACAACCACTACTTTTATTTCAATTTTAGGAAGCATGTTCATCATGACCGAGGTTCCCCGATTATGAGCCACCCATCCAAATTGATTCCCACATCCGAGAATCTGACGGACGTTCATGCCATTGACCTTTGCTTCTAAAAACGCATCCTTTAAAGGTTCCAACTTTTCCGGACGAATAATTGCTTCAACCAGTTTCATAATTTTTTTCCTTTCTTTACTAGATTGCGAAGCCATGATTTTATGACTCCCCAACCGTATTTCAATATCGTTCTATTGATCAATTCCTGAGAAAGCCGGGTAAGCTTGTTCGCTGTGTTCGCTGATATCCAGACCCAATGCTTCGGCTTCAGGTGAAACGCGGATGTTCATCACTTTTTTAAGGACCAGCATGATTGCCCCAGTCATAACTGCTGAGTAGATAACTGAAATCGCCACTGCCATCAATTGAGCCACAAATAATTCGGTGGCTCCGAAGAACAAACCATCCCATTGAGCAACGGGGTTAATGGCTGATTGGGCAAATAATCCGGTGGCAATACCACCCCAGATTCCACCAATCCCATGACAGCCAAAGGCATCCAGCGAATCATCATAGCCGAATTTTTGTTTGATCTTGGTCATAAAGAATAAACAGATCGGACTAACCAGGGCGCCAATCACTAAGGCCGCACCAAATGGTACATAACCAGAACCCGGGGTAATGGCCACCAATCCGATGATCGCACCCGTCACAGCACCCAGAACCGTCACTTTCTTATAAAGAATCGATTCCATCAGCATCCAGCTTAACATTGCTGCTGCCGAAGCGATCATCGTATTACCCATAGCCTGAACGGCTAGTCCGTTGGCGGCTAAAGCCGATGCGCCATTGAAGGCGAACCAGCCTACCCATAAGATGGCACCACCAGTGAAAATCATCGGAATACTATGGGGATGATAGGCCTGAATGCCATAGCCTTTTCTTTTACCAAGGATGATACAGGCAATCAATCCCGAAACCCCGGAGCTGATATGAATAACATTACCGCCGGCAAAGTCGACTGCTCCCAATCCGGCGATAAAGCCGCCTAAACCCCAAACCATGTGAGCCAGTGGGTAGTAGACAAGTAACAGCCAGAAGGTGATAAAAATAAACAGGGCTGAAAATTTCATTCGGCCTTCTAAGGCGCCCACCAGAATAGCCGGCGTAATAATACAAAACATCAACTGAAAAATGGCAAACAGTGCGCCGGGTATATTGGCCGCATAGGGGCCGGCTTCAGTAGCACTGACGCCGCTGAAAAAGGCATTGCTTAAATTTCCGACAACACCCAGTCCGCCCACATCTTCACCAAATGAAATTGAGTAACCGACGGCAAACCACATCACCGTTGCCAAACCACAACAAAACAGCACCGACATTAATGTATTGATCACATTTTTTCTGCGAACCATCCCACCATAGAACAATCCCAGTCCGGGAGTCATAAAGAATACCAGCATCGAACCGATCAGAACAAATGCGACATCACCAGAATTAATCATTTTAACTTCCTCTTTTCTCAATTATTTTGATCAACTGACGTATCGTGACGATCATACAGTTACCAAATCCGCCTTTTTAGGCAATTTATAATTTTTATCCTCTTCTTTTGAATCCGCCATAACTTCTTATTTGAGTGGCAATTCATTTTTTCTTATGTCCATTCAAACGATAAAATAATGACCATCTCATCAATTAAAAAAGGTGATAACATCCATGACTGTTATCGCCTTTGATAAATTGATTGGTACTATTTGGTTTGAATAAAAAAAGGTGATAACAGGGTTTCCTGTTATCACCTTTGATAAGCGTTTAAAAATCCTTAAGTCTCTGTCTTTAACAGTCTTGTCTTCATTGACTACTGTTATCCACAACCTTAAGATGTTTTTGATTATAGCACCATAAAAATCCACTGTCAATGGGATTTTCATTTTTTTTCATAAATGGGATTTCATTTTTTTCATAAATTTTTAACTGAAAACGATTTTCTCTTATTGTCCTGACGTCACAACCACATCTTTTGTTTGCGTTTGGCCATTGCGTTCAAAGGTGACACTGACCTTCTCCCCGGCATTGACGGCATAAAGAATTTCTTTCATTTTTAGCATGGTGTTGGTTTTTACCCCATTAATTTCTTTAATAATGTCTCCCGCTGTCAGGCCGGCATTGGCGGCACCACCGCCCTGTTGGACTGATGCGATATAGATGCCCTCATTAAAGTTGACCTTGCTGTCGCTGATATAATAATCGGCAATCGCCCGGTCATAAGCAGTGATCCCCATCACCGTAGCATCAAATTT
>JAQUWM010000031.1 GCA_028692885.1 Acetobacterium sp.
ATTTCATAACTAGCCGTCCAAACAGCGGTATAAGTCGTTTAATAATTTTTACTCTCGCTCTGCTACCAACAGGGACATCTACTATTTCAGCTGCAGAAATGAAGAGCCACTCATCATAAGACATTTTAATAAAGCTAAATACTGTCTGTCCAATATTAAAATTCTTTTTATTTCCATACCATCCCCAGTAAGAACAGTCAGTGATGCCACTATCCTTTTCATCCTGCCCCAGAGATAACCACTTATCAATGTATGCAATACCTCCAGAACCTTCCGTCATATTCAACTCGATTCTGCTATTATCTATTTCTGCCGCTGTCAAATTCAATACATCATTTAATAATAGTTCCACCGTAATCCACCACCTTACCCTTCTCTTTTCACATAAGTCAGTACTATATCATATCCAAGAGCCTCCATCATCTGCACAAATGTCTTGTTTACCACACCATCCTGTTTTTTGATGATACGATTCACATAGGATTTCGTAGTATTGACGTCTTCCGCTATTTTTGCCTGTGTGGTTCCATTCTCTATACACTTAACTTTAACATCTAGTTCTATATTATTTTTAATCATATTCTACACCTCTGCTTGTTTGCTCTCAACTTATTTCACAAATCAGATAACTTATTGTACTACAATTTTTTGGAAATTTCAATTAATTCCAATTACCCCAACGTAATAGATAAACGAAGTTTTCGCAACAGAAAACACCCTGCATTTCTGCAAGGTGCTAATTCCTGTAACCTATTCTTTTATCTTTTCACATCAACTCTTGTGCCTGACTTAAATTCCACCGAGAATTTTTCCTCATAAACTGTTACCTTTTCAACCATTCGTCTCACAAGAGATTCATCATATTCCTCTATCTGCTCCACCTGTTCTGCAAGAAACTCCTGCATCTCGGCAATTCGCTGTTTCAAGCCTTCTCGTTCCGCATTCTCTGCCATAGCATTCTGCTTTAATTCTCGCAGACGGTCTATCTCATCAGCAAGGTCATTATAATCCTTTTTGGCATTGGCTCGTTTCAGCAGTTCCTTTTGCAATTCTTCCAGTTTGGCATTGATGCTTTCCATAGAACCTTCGTCCTCCAAAGCAAGTACCGATGCAATGTTCTGCTCCAAGGCTATAAGCATATCATCCTTGCCCCCAAGTGCTATATTGATAGCTTTTACAACAGCCTCTTGTAGTTCCGTTTCCTGAACCGTTTGTGCATCACAGTAGCTTGGACCATGTTCCACCCTGCTGACACATCTCCACACAAAGGAATGCTTCCCCCTATTGTTCCATGCAATTCTCCGGTAAATGTCTCCGCACCTTGGGCAGTAAACGATGCTAGATAATGCGTACTTACTGCTGTAGATTCTTTTCTTTCTGTTCTCACCGCTGTGAAGATTCGCTCTCCTTACCATTTCCTCCTGCACCTGCATATAAAGGTCGCGGGGTATGATGGCTTCGTGGCTGTTTTCCACATAATACTGAGGAACAATTCCGTTATTCTTCACTCGCTTTTTGGTAAGGAAATCCACCGTGTAGGTTTTCTGTAAAAGTGCATCACCTATATATTTCTCATTCTGTAGTATTTTCTTCAAAGTTTCTGGCCTCCACCTTGCTTTACCTGCCGCTGTAAGAATGCCATCTGCCTCTAGACTTTTACCAATCTGCGCAAGGCTTGCTCCTTGTAGGTATTCACAGTAGATTCTCTTTACCACTTCTGCTTCCACTGAATCGATAACCAAATTCCCATCTTCATCTTTGGTATATCCAAGGAATCGGTTGTGGTTGACCTGCACCTCGCCGTTTTGGTAGCGGTACTGAAGCCCCATTTTGACATTCTGTGAAAGCGACTGGCTCTCCTGCTGGGCGAGACTCGCCATAATGGTAAGCAGCACTTCCCCTTTGGAATCCATCGTATTGATATTCTCTTTTTCAAAGAAAACAGGTATATTTTTCTCTTTAAGATCCCGAATGAACTTTAAGCAGTCAAGGGTGTTTCTGGCAAATCGGCTGATGGACTTGGTAATAATCATGTCGATGCTTCCTGTCATACACGCTTCAATCATGCGATTGAACTCTTCACGCTTTTTTGTATTCGTACCGCTGATGCCATCGTCTGCAAAAATTCCGGCCAGTTCCCATTCACTGTTTTTTTCAATAAACTGGGTATAATGGGCCACCTGGGCATCGTAGCTGGTCGCCTGCTCCTCGCTATCCGTCGAAACACGACAGTAGGCGGCTACCCTTAATTTCGGCTTTTCCTGCTGATTGACCGTATTCCCCACCCGCCTTCTGGCGGGAATGACTGTGACATTTCTACTTAATTCCATCGCTTACTACCACCTCACTTTCGATCAGACTGTAGGCATATTCCGCCTGTTTGAATGGATCTGAAAATTTATCAATCACCTTGGGCATCTTAAATCTCATTAAACATTCCGGTGTTTTCTGATCATTCAGCTCACGAATTCTTCCAAGTGATCTGGCTCTTTCCAGGCGCTTTTCTTCAGCTTTTTCAAAGATCTCTTTATCAATGATTGCCGGATAATACGCATCGCCCAGATAGCGCTTGTTCCTAAGCATCCTTCCTGCACAGCCATGATGCAGCTTTAATCCAGCTGTTTTGGTGGCAACAGTCAGTGCCATGCCGGAAATATAGGCATTAAAAAATTCTCTGATTCTGGCCGCCTGTTCTTTATCCACCACAGCCTGGCCATCTTCGATCCGGTAACCGTAGGGTATGCTTCGCCCCATCTATTTCACCAGCCTTTCTCTTAATTTCAGCCCACATTTCAGTTCAAAAACCAGCTCTTTCCTTGACAGCACCGTTATTCTTTCCACATAGGAAAGAAACAATTCATCCTCATATTGGGTGAGCATTTCACATTTTGAGACAAATTTCATCAGCTTCTTTAATTCCTCCGTCCGAGACATATCTCCCCCGATGAAGTGGATCAGGTTTTCCTTTTCGTCACGCAATAATTCTGCCTGCCGACTCAATTCATTGCTTTCCTTATTAAAAAGCGCCGGATCCAGATAACCGCTTGCCATCAGATTCGTCAGCACCTGTCGCTGCTCGATGTTTTTCTCCAGTTTTATCTCAAGCTCATTGATTCTTTCCAGCCGACTGTTGTCATTCTGGCCTTTGAGACTGTTTGCCAACGGTTTTAAGATAAGCTTTTGTCCAAATATCAACTTGTTCATCATCGTTAAAAAAGCGGCTTTTATCCGATCATCCAGAATATACTTCATGGAACATTCAGCAGTATTTTCAATATGTCTGGAGCAGCACCAGGCAATTTCAGAACCACTGGGTTTATAGTTGATTCGGCGCTTGTAGTTGCTGCCGCATTCCCCGCATTTTATTTTTGCTGAAAAACCATATCGGTTATGGAATTTTTCGGTCTGATCACTAATCCCTTTTTCTCTGCCCCGCTGTTTCAATGCGGCATTGGCCTTTTCATAGTCCTCATGGCTGATGATTGCTTCATGATGCCCCTGTACCAGATATTGATCCTGATCGCCATAATTCTTATGCCGGTTAAAGCTGTCATCTGTGTATGTTTTCTGAAAGAGCGCATCCCCTGTATACTTTTCATTCCGGATAATCCCCCAGATTGTTGCCGAAGTCCATTTTCCGCCTTTTTTAGCGGGGACTGCTCTTGTGTTCAAATCGTCGGCAATGGCTCCAGTCCCTTTTCCCGATAATGCGGATGCGAAGATTTCTCTGATTATTTCTGCCTGATCAGGCAAAATGACCATGGCCCCATCTTCATTATGATAGCCATAGGGTGGATAGGAAATGATGAACGTCCCGTTTTGAAAGCGCTTCCTGACACTCCATTTCTCATTCTCAGATATTGACACCGATTCATTTTCAGCCAGACTACTCAGAATTGAAAGCATCAATTCACTCTCCATCGAGCCGGTGTTAAGGTTCTCTTTTTCAAAAATGATATGAACGCTCAAATCCAGAAGTTTTCTGACCAGTTCCAGGCAATCGGTCGTATTTCGACAGAATCGGCTGATGGATTTTGTGATCACAAGATCAATTTTACCGCATTCGCAGTCAGCAATTAAGGAAAGAAGCCCATCCCGTTTATCTTTCTTTGTCCCAGTAATGCCCTTGTCGAAATAAATGCCCGCATAGTCCCAGTCCCCGTTTGCCTTGATGTAATGCTCATAGTGGACTTTCTGGTTTTCAAGGCTGACCAGCTGTTCATCACTTGCTGTTGATACCCGGCAATATGCTGCCACCCGAATTTTTTTCTTCCCAGTGTAATCTCTGTTTTGTTCGATTTTTGTTATCTTTTTCATCAACTCACCTCACCTTCCGTAGGTCACATGTTACCTCTGAAAGCCCTTGATAGCAACGAATTCAGGGCATTATCTCAGCTAAATGAGGCGAGAATGTTCTGCGGTTCAGTACAGTTGTTAGATCGAACTCGCCCCTGGTTATCAGCCCTTCTGCCAGCAGTGATTCCAGTATTTTCTGGGCAAGAAAATAATCGTATTCCCGCTGCAGTTCTTCTTTTGTAAACTTTTTTATGACAACTGCCGGTATCGGCTTATCATCTGTGATTTTTGTTACCTGCATGGTTGTTCCTCCCATCCGAAGGATTGATCTATTTCCTTCTACCGATAAGCGAAAAATCCATGCGAATCGAACCCCCGGACAAAAAAATAATGCCCACCAGGAAAAACTCCTTAGTGGGCACTGCTAGAATATTGTTATTAACTTAACCTTTGCGGCATCCGGCTGAAACCTTCCCTCACGGTTGCGTGATACCTTGATCAATTTATGATCCTCATCCCGTTTTATCGACACTATCCTCATTCCCTGATTGTTTCTTTTTACTGTCAACATCCGATTCATTCTCCATCTGGGTACGGATATTCTGGGTCAGTTTTTCTAAGAATGGTGGAAAATTGACATTCATATCTTTCATGTTTTCTAAGATACTGATGATTTCATTGCAGATCAGCCACACCGCCACAAACGATGCGATAACAAAATTGACTCGAGCATCAACACCGATATATTGACTGGCATAGAGTAAGGTGTAATCGAGGATCGCACCCACCGCAATCAGGTAAAACAAACAGACCTTTTTCATGATCCCCTGAAAGCCTTTATAGCTTGAAATCTTATTGCCCCGATACTTGGCTGCTGCCAGTCCGGTGATATAATCAAAGGTGGCCAGTACAAAAAGCAAGATGACCGGCACGGCCAGCATCCCTAGCCAGCCGGAAAGGGCAGTAAAGGCCACGACGACAACTAATTTAATCTTATCTAGATATTCCATTTTTAGTTTCTCCTTTAAATTTATTTTTCTCTATTAAAAAAAGCCCGAAGGCTCCACCATTGTTTAGATCAGATTCCACTGGGCGTTATGATAATAGTAGGCTTCGACTCTCTGAGCCTTATTATTGACATCGCCTTTATACACATTGGAGACCGGAAGTTTTATGTCAATGCCATGCTGATTAAAGAGTGCAATGCGATGACCGGATGTGAGACTGGAAATCAGCAGATGGTTCGATTCCAAGGTGACATCAGTAGTGGTTTTTATCACCCGGTTGGCAGCACCACTGCCGCAGAAATAAAAAACGTCGGTGCCATAAGAAATAATGGTGCCATCGCTGAAGCTCCAGGCAAGTCCGCTTGAAACCGTTGAAAGGGTATTCGTCAGGGTATCCAGCTTAAAAATACTTTTATCCCAATAAATATAAATATCCGTCCCAACAGCAGCGGCTCGACAGTTGGTGTAGGCTGCAGGCAAATATGCTACGATCGTGTAGGTATCGAGAAGGGTATCATATTTCGTAATCCGTGTTGTTGCAGTGCCGCTTGAATTGCGACCGCCGATCAGATAAATGTCCGACCCAATAACTGCAGTACCCGCTTCAATAAAGTGATTTGATGGCGCCGCAATCATTGTAAATGTCTGCGATACCGTATCAAAGTAATACGCTTTCGTGACAATATTGGAGTTGGAAAAACTGGTTGAATTATAGCCACCAAATAAATAGATTCGCATTCCAACTGTCGCATAGGCAAATGACTGCCAGCCATGATTGCCATCATTAGTAATGGCAACTGCTAACTTTGTCATGGTCTTTTCGAGGATATCATATTTGTAGATGTCCAAGGACATGGTTGAATACTTAAGTCCGCCCAATAAATAGATAAAGTTCCCAACCAGCCCAGTGGCTGTATATCTAAAGTAGTTGGATGGCATCGCCACACCCGTGGATATGGTTACGAGGGTATCCAGGTTATAAGTCAGGATCTTTGGACTCATGGTATAGCCTCCTAAGAGATAAACCAGATTACCAACCCGCTCAGCAGACCCCCCAGCGCCACTGACAATTTCATTGGTGGCAGCATCAAGGATATCATTCACCCGGGTGGTCGCATTGAGGACACTGGAAATTTCACAGTCCAGTCTGATATCGGCTACCGGAGTGGTTTTGACCCATAGCTTGGTGGTATCTTCTGGTGCCACGTCTCCAAAATGAATATTAAATTCCGCACTGGCCGGGGAGCCAATCAGCAGGCCATCGATAAGGCCCGAATAACTATTGGTGGGGGTTCCCGATGGAATGGTGACACCTTTACCGATCAGTGCCGTTTTAATATTGGAAAGATCGGTGATGGCCGTTTGAATGTTTTCACTTAAGGTTTTAGTTGCCATTTAACGCTCCTTCCAATTGATCATTGAGGGTGCCAAGTTGGGTTGTAATAGATGTAATAGCAGATTCAGCTGCACCCAGTCGTGTTCCCAAAGGATCAAACCATGCCGCTTTATCAGCTTCAGTGAAATAGTCCACGCCTTTGACGGGGGTATAACCGGCAGCACCCGCTGGACCAATTGGACCTACATCACCAGGATCACCCGGATCGCCTTTAGGCCCCTGAATGCCCGGTTCACCTTGTGGTCCGGCTTCACCGGTCAAACCCTGCAGTCCTTGGATCCCTTGATCCCCTTTTGCGCCGGGCAGACCTTGGATTCCCTGAACGCCCTGGTCACCTTTCGGGCCTTGAGGACCTGTTTCTCCAATCAGACCCTGCAGTCCTTGAATTCCAGGATCACCTTTATCACCCTTGGGACCTTGAATACCAAGCTCACCCTGAGGTCCCGTTTCGCCTATCAAGCCCTGCAAGCCTTGAATCCCTTGATCTCCTTTAGCACCGGGCGGGCCTTGGATTCCCTGAATGCCTTGGTCACCTTTCGGGCCTTGGATCCCTGGCTCGCCTTGAGGACCAGTTTCACCGGTCAGACCCTGCATCCCTTGAATACCCTGGTCACCTTTTTCACCGGGCAACCCTTGGATTCCAGGGTCACCTTTATCGCCCTTTGGGCCTTGTTCGCCTGGTTGTCCGTCAATACCAGGATCTCCTTTTAGCCCTTGCAAGCCAGGTTCTCCTTGGGTACCGGTTTCTCCCGGTAGCCCTTGAGGGCCTTGTAACCCAGGATCACCTTTTTCACCAGCCGGTCCTTGAAGGCCAGCATCGCCCGGATCGCCTTTTGGTCCTTGAATTCCCGGAATACCCTGTGGGCCAGTCTCACCAGATGGCCCTTGGGGACCTTGCAATCCAGGGTCGCCTTTTTCACCGGCTGGACCTTGAAGTCCAGCATCACCCGAATCACCTTTGGGGCCTTGAATGCCGGGCGGACCTTGCGGCCCAACTTCACCAGTACTGCCTTGAGGCCCAGGAATACCGGGATCACCTTTCGCTCCAATAAACTCCCCGGCATCAGCGCGTTCCACAACGATTAGTGCTTCACTACTGGCATGATCGGCTTTTTTCATTACCGATTGTGCATCTTCACCCAGTTTTATCATTTGCTGCTCCCATTGCAAAAGGAGTGACGGTTCAAAGGGTGGTTGGGGTGTATCAGCCTTAATTGATTGGTTGATACGGATCAATCCTTTTTCGCTTTGCCAAACCGGAATACCAGGATCCGCTTTTCCTTCCAACTGCACTTCAAAAGCCAAAATCCCGGCAGCCTGGGTTGTCGTAGCGGTCAGAATCCAGATAAAACGAACAGAATCACCATCGATTACCGGTATCATGAGAATCCGATCCGTCAAACGACCTAGTTCCGTTTTGACATGAATATTAAAATCGGTCACGTTAAGGCCATCATTCATTCTGGGAATCTCAAATACCAAACACTGAACCAAATGATCATATTGACTCACGATCATCTCATCATAAAAAAGCTGCTTCTCTTTGACGGTCACCTTAAAATTCTTCATAAAATCTCCTTCCAAACTCTACTCATCCTCCGAATAATCCGGCCATTCGGTGATGGTCTCAACAACGTCCCAGTTTTTATTGAGGGCTACACTGATTTCACTCTCAGTCAGTTTGGCAAGATTAGCTGCCCCCAAACCAATGGCCAGCTTTTCCTGACCCGTACGATCGGTCAGCCCCGCCAGTACATTTCTCAGACTACTCTTGGTTAGATTGATACAGGGCGACAGGTCAATGGAAATGTTGACATTGACCAATTTCAACTCTTTAAGATTGGTTCGGCCCTCAAACATCCCCATTCCGTATATGGCATTGGTCATATCCAAATATGGCACCGACACTAACGCGGCACAACCAGAAAAAATCCCCTGCAAGCGGCAGGCGCTAAGTTTCATCGTAAATTCTTGAGGGACGGCTTGAAGTTTTCGGCATTCATTGAAAAATCCGAGATAAAGCGCCACACTGTTATCATCAAGAAAAACGGATGCCTGGTTTAACAGGTCAAAGTAAGCGATGTCCGTCCATAAACAAGGATACCAATCCGCCGATACTCCATCAAAGCAGTAATAGGTCTCGCCGTATTCAATCGTAGCGAGATAAACAGCTGGAGTGTTGGGGAAATACATCGTCCAGGCAACTTTGGTATTCGGGTACACTTCACTGATCCGGCTGTTAGAATAATCCCAGATGTGTTCAACCCCTTCTGAATTCTGATATGTCTGTCCATCAGAGGTGACAACGGTGCCTTCTTCGAAGAAGAAATCATTGACCAAGTCTTTGGCATAGTGCATCCGCAGATAGCCGATTCGACCTTGTGTTAAGGCTTCCCATTGGCTTCTGGCCCAGACCATATCGGGGTTGGGCTGCCACTGAAAGTCGCTTTCTTCCGGCCAGACAATCCGGCCATTAATCTTTGCTTCAATAATCGTATAGCCCTTTGCTTTGAGGCTCTCGATTTCACGACCGTTAAATTTAATTCCCATCGCTTACCTCATCTATCCCGATACATACTTCAGGTACAAGGTGTTCGCATCCATCACTTCCGGGTATGCTTCAACACAAAGCCATTTTTGCCCGCCAAAGTATTCATTCATATATTCATTGACCGCTGGGGGAACGGTTTTATCAATCGCTTCTTTGATATCTTCCGTTTTAAGTTTGGTAATCGTCGATTCAAAGTCGGTGGAGACCCGTCCCAACTCAGCAATGTTCTTTTCCGGAGTATCAGGGTAGCTGACCAGCTTAACAATCTGATGCTCCACTTCAAGGCCACGTATCCGATCAATCAAAGTGACCTTATCGCCAATAGCAATGGCGAGGTTTCCATAGTCATCGGGTAACAGACTCGCCAGATCCACCACCGATGCGGTATAGACCCGATTGGGGATGGATAAACCAGCTACTTTTTTCTGAGCTGCTGCCAGCAGTTCTTCCTTTAGCTGATAGCGTTCATCCACCCAGACCTGGGTAATGACCTTACTGGTATATTGGTAATTTTCGACATAGGCTTTGCCGCCGTTGATATCCTCAAAACTCAGTCCGTCTTTGCCAAATGCATACAAGCGAGTGACCAGATCAAAGCTGTCACCCCGAAGCTCGCATTCTTTGATGTTGAGCTCATCGGAAAAATGAACGCCTTTGTTGGTGTAACCTTGAGTGGTGGTGACGCGGATAATCTTTCCAATGCAATCATAGCGAAAGATCACGCCATAGGTTTTTTCAGCCAGTCGCAGCAGATCCAGGGTATTTCCGGATTCCAAGGATACTGTTTTTGCAGAAGTGATACTCTCAGCACCGGTGAAAGACCAGCCAGTCCCTGCAAGCACTTGATTGAGATATGCAGATAAAATGATCTCTTCAACTAAAAACAAATGATACCCTGCCGCCATAAAGTCAGATAAATCCAAACTGCAACCAAAGATGGTGGTTTGGCCTCGTTCATCAATGCTTTTTATGACATAGCGGTTATCATCGGTCAAAATCAGGTTCTCTTCGATCAGATCTTTATACAGCGGATGTTTGACATAGATTTCAAAGGATAGGGTATCTTCGCCGGTTTCCAGCAGTTCCGTGATATAACAATTATCCAGCTGGTCCAGTTCACCAATCGGCGTTTTGTTTTGATTGAGTAAGCTTAATATCATCATTTCACCTTTTTCTACCCAGTGGTTAATAGCACACAGTCAAAAACAAACACAGCACTGTAATGGCGGCTTGAGATTTGATTGATCTGGGTACTCACCAACATACAGTCAAAGCGCTGGCCTTCAATAAAGCGATTATTGAGTGTCACCACACATTTTTTCAGGGCTTTTTTTAACGCTTCAATATCGGTGAGCTTGCCATTTTTAAAATAGCATTCCAGCGCCAGCTTGCTAAATCTTTCTTTGGTTTTAAAATAAATCGGTTTCTCAGCATTTTCCGGCCAGAAATAAGAGGGGTCATAATCTCCCGGCGTATAAAGACTGTTGGCATAGGTCGCTTTGAAGGTTGATAGTAAGACTGCCCCGGAAGCGTTGGTAATGTCACAAACTGCCATCAGATTTTACCTCCTCTCAAACTAAAGGCCAGATCCCGAGAAACAATCGGGGTGATGGAATGGCCCACTGCCTTTTTATCCAGCTCGACAGTGGTGTAGATATAAATCGGTGCGGCACTGCCACCGTCCAGCATACCGGTTGAACTATTTCCCGCTGAAGTTCTCCCGATTAACCCGTTTGATTGGGTACTCACATCCAGGGTGGTGGGAATCGCACCGAGCATATCCCGGGTGACCGTAGCCATTTTTCTGACAAAACCAATCCCAACGCCAGCACCCATGTTTTCTCCAATATCCGCGTACACTGTCGATGGTGAGTGCATCCCTAAGAGATTTCTGACACCGTCCGTAACGCCACCAAAGAAACCGGTGACCTTATCTGAAAGCCACTGTCCCATGGACATGATCCCGTCCCATAAGCCTTTGACGATGTTGATCCCCACATCATAGATCGCCTCGGCTGCCTGTCCCAGACCGCTCACGAGCGCGATAATAATTTCAGGCAGCGCAGCAATCAGTGTGGGAATGGCGGCAATCAGTCCGGTGACCAGGGATATGATTAAGATGATCCCGGTTTCAATAATCAGCGGTAGGTTATTGACAAAGTAGTTGATAAACGAATTGATCAGCTGCGGCAGGGCTTCAATGAAAACCGGGAGCGCGTTAATCAGTCCTTGGGCCAAGCCTGTGATCAAGGCTAAGGCCGCTTCAATTAACAGCCCTGCATTATCCATCAGGGTTTGGGCCATCAGGATGACACACTCGACGATCTTGGGCACCAGTTCGGGCAGTGCCTCAGCAATCCCGGTGATCAACGTAGCCACCATCACCATGGCACTTTCGAGAATAGCCGGAAGATTATCCAGAATCCCCTGGGTTAAAGCCAGCACCAGTTGCAGGGCGCCATCGGTGAGTTGCGGCAGGGCTGAGATCAAACCTTCCAGAAGGGTGAAGATCAATTGGTTGGCGGTATCGATCAGCATCGGCAGATTAGCAAGCAGTGAACTGCCGACTGCACCAACGATGTCCATTCCCACCTGCACCACTGCGGGCATGTTACTCAGGACCATATCGGCAATGCCGCCAACGGTACTGCCAATGACCTCGGATATTTTGGTAAAATCACTACCCGCATCTTGGAGGCCTTTGGTAAAGTCACCAAGTAGCGCCACGCCCTCATCAGCCAGGATCTGAAGCTGAGGCAGCAGCACCGTGCCGAGGGCATTCTTGGCTGCATCGCTACCAGATTTTAAGCGTTGGACACTGTCGTCAAATTTGCCCAGCTGGGCCAGGGTTTCGTCACTTAGCACAGCGCCCATGCGTTTGGCTTCTTCGGTGAGTTCCGCGATTCCGACAGATCCTTGAGCGATCAGAGGATTAAGATCCTGAGCCGATTTCCCGAAAATCTGCATAGCCAGGGCATCCCGTTCCGCCCCTTCTTCCATTTTGCCAAGGGCATCGATGGTCTCCCAATAAACATCTTCGCCATTACGGAGCGAGCCATCGGCATTAGCGACGGCCACCCCCAAACGGCCATAGGCTTCAATCATATCGGCTGAGCCATCTCGAGCTGAGGACATCGACCGGATCTGTTTGGCCATGGAGCTGGTGAGGGTTTCCATGGAGACATCGACTAGCTCAGCCGCATATTTATAGGCCTGTAAGCTTTCAGCCGAAACTCCGGCTACTGTAGCTGTTGTCAGGATTTCATCGGCATAGGCTGCAGCCCCGACTGTCATATCGGTTAAAGATTTAGCCGAGGAAACCGCTGCGGCACCGACGGCGACAAAGGCGGTACCCATAGCAATACCGATACCTTTTAGCGTTCCGCCTAACGCACTAAATTTGCCGCCGGAGTTTTCTGCTTTACTCGCGGTATCATGAAGGGACTTGCCGAACTGTTCGGCCTGTTTTTCGGCATCATCAAACTCATCCCCGATTTCAGTCAGGGCTTTTTCATTTTTCCTAATTTCCTGATCCAGCCCATTGAGATGGGCTTTGGCATTGTTTAGTTGAATCGCCCAGTTTTGGGTGCGTCGATCATTCTCGCCAAAGGAGGTGGCGGCATTGTCCAGAGCTTTTTCCAGGGCCTTGATCTTATCCTTTTGAGCGTCCATTTCTTTGTTCAGTAGCTGGTTTCGAGCGGTGACCGCTTCGATACTTTTATCCTGTCGGTCAAACTGGGATTCGACCAGCTTCATTTCACTGCCCAGCACCTTAAAGGATTGATTGATATCCCGAAGGGCGTTCTTAAATTCGCGCTCACCTTCAACCCCAATTTTTAAGCCAAAATTATCTGCCACAATGCATCACCTCCTTGATTTTGGGCATGAAAAAAACACCATGCGCACGATAAGCTGGTGTTTCGATTGCTAAATATTCTTATGGAATAATCTCATCAATAGTCCATTCTCGTTTCGATTTCTCGATCCCCAGGAACTGTTTATGACAGGTCCAGAGATCAAGCAGCTGACCCAGTGGCATCAGCCAAACCTGATCCTCAGAGCGGTTCAAATGAACGGTGCCATAATATAAAAGTCGAGTAAACAAGGCGTCATCATCTACTCGACTTTCACGTTTTTTAGGGGTTCACCATCAAAAGTATTATCCTCACTTTCAATATGGCGTTTGGTTCCGTTGATCATAGCTTCGGTGATGGCATTTTTATAATCAGCCAGCTCCAGCGGGGTGGTTAACAGCTCGACGTATTCTTCGGTGAGTAGCGGTTTCTTTTCTTCATTCTGAAGATTATGAATCAGGATGCTTTGGTTGGCCAGCAGGGCAATCAGCCAGGTTACCTCGTCCAGAGCCATTTCAAAGTTTTCATTCTTCATTAGGGTTTCACCCAGATTGGCCAGGCCGCCATAGCGCTTGGAAATTTCCTTGGTGGCTTTGGTGGTAAAAATCAAGGGATATTCCACACCACCGATTGTAACTACAGCCATTCGATCAGTATCCATCATCATGGGGTACCTCCGATACTGGCCATGGTATTTAGCCAGGTCTTTGCTTCAGCCTCGGTTGGGAAAGTGGCTTCTTCTTTCCAAACATCCAGCACATCGGTGAGGATGGTGCCTTCAATGGTCGGGGTCTGAAAATTTATGGCTTCCCCTCGGGTTTCCATGCTTTCTGATGGCACCCCGAATTTTACCTTGGTCAGCCAGATGGCTCGAAAGCCACGGATATTATTTTTAATACTGGTGGCATAAAAGCCGACCCCGACAAAAGCGCCATCGTCTGCTCCTTTAGCGGTCATTTTTTTATTGGTCCCGGATTCAATGGTCGTCAGGGTATGCCCTAAGATAAGCGCTCGGGTTTCATAGTCCAGATGATCCCCATTAAGGGTGAGTTTTCCGGACTTGAATTCTTTGACATTTTCAATAATCCGATCATCGCCCCGCAGCACCCCTTCATTCACTTCGATATTCATATCAGCTTTGATCGCATAAGCCATAATCCGGCCTTCTGCATAGCTGGTGTCGGTTTCGGTTTCTGTCAGTTTTGAACAAATGAGATATTTAAGTCCTATTTGTGCCATTATACTTCCTCCACTTCATAGTCTTTTGCCACATCGATGGCATAATGATAATAGCCGGTGTCATCCTCATGACCGACATAGCGGCGATCGGTGATAACAAACCCGGCTTTAATTAAAGCTGTTGTGAGTCGATTTTTTAAAGCGATGTAATTGTTCTTACAAAAGATCGAAATTCGCACCTCCTCAACGGTGCGAAGGGGTAGATCGTCGCCATAGAGTGCAAAGGTATCGGTCAGCGGTGTCACCACCATGTATTCATAGGCTGGTTCTTCAGAGAATTTTCCGGTTTCAACGGAAACATTCAGTCCACTAATAATCTGATTGAGTTCGATTAAACTGTTCATAGGCTATCAATCTCGCTTTCCAGTTTGTTTTTCATGGCTTCGATACAAGCCTTGCGAGACTTAGCTTTTGCGGGTTTGAGAAAAGGCTTCGGCAGTTGGCCGCTTTTACCGTATTCCAGAATATTGGCGATCTTGGCATTACTTTCGCCACCGGATCGGGGTTCAGAAAAACCAATCTTGAGATTGTAATTACCATAACTGTCTTTTTTAACGGGTGATACTCCCAAGGCTTCTTCCAACTCGCCGGTGGAGCGACTCTTAAGTTTCGTCTCGCTGCCAATGACAGCACTGAGATTGCTTTTAACTTTTTCAAGTACCACATTGCCGCCTGCTTTCAAAACTCTCGGTATGATTTCATCGGACTTTTCAGCCAGGGCTGAGATCTTAAGCAGAAAATCGTCCGGCATGTTGATCGTAATTTTAGCCACTGGTTTCCATCCTTTCACAGAGCACTTCAGTGTACATCCCGCGATTTTTTACATCTTCAACTGAAACGATGTTGTATCGTCCGGTATCACAGACGATCACCATACTGGTTTTAACAGCAATGCCCGGTATCTGCCTAAAACGAAAAAGTGCTGATGCATTGGTAAAGATGGCTCGATTTTTCCAGCTTTCATTGCCATGGCGATCCTCTTTATAGGCTCGCACCGAAGCAATGATCGTATCGCCTGTACTTGTAAAGCCTTCCGCATCTTTAACTGGTTGGGTGGTGATGAGATCAATAAAGGTATTCATTTTTCCAAAACTCATGGTCACACCTTAAAATCCCTATTCATTTGCAGCAGCCGATTGACTACCGTCCAGACCTGACTGCTGGCCTGAACGTTATCAGCAAAAAAGCCCCCGGTACTGCCATCCCGGCTTTCATAGAAATGGGAGGACAGCATAATCACTGCCTGTTCAGTGGTCGGGTGCATATCATGCTTTGCATAAAAGCCATCATCTTTTTTCTGATAGCTTTCCGCATAAGCGGTGGCAGTAAAGATTAGATTTTGTAAGAGCTCATCATCTTCATTATGCTCAAGAATCAGATTGGCTTTGACTTTTTCCAGGAGTGTCTGCATCGCTGCCACCTCATTTCAATTAGTATATTTTAGATTGATTATTCGAACTTCATTAAACCCGCTGCTTTAAGACCGGCAAGCAGGGTATTAAAATCCGTCACCAGTCCCGCAATCGTGGTAGCAGTACTATCGGCTTGATAGGCGGCTTGGGGTAAACCCAATAAAACAGCACCCTCTTTAATGTCGAGGGTGCCGCCAATCACGGTTTTATCGCCGCCATCGGTTGTATAATTCTTCGTGGTATAACTCATGGTCCACCTATGCCTTTTGTTTCAGGGTCTTAATGGCTTCTGGTAAGATCAACTTGCCATCGACCCGTTGGGTGGCCATAAAGCCGACCTGGCCAGTGGTGGCATAAAGTTCATTTAAGCGTTTGAAGGATCGACCTTGGCGATCTGCCACCCAGTAATAGCCAAAGTCACCAAAGGCGATGGTCTTTGCCCCAGCCGCGATGTTCGGTACATAAGCCGAGGTTTTTACCGGACGGTTGAGAATCGTATCCGGGGTTCCAGCGGTAATCGATGGTTGCCAGATATAATTGCCATTGCCATCTTTGAGTTTCCGGATCGCCTTGACGGTGGCATCGTTGAGAATAAAGGTGGCACTTTTTCGGTAGGGGGATTTGAGAGCGTAAAACAGATCCATAATCTCATCCACCGTAATGGCCGTAGCACTGGCTGCGGTAATACCATCCTGAGCACCACCGGTGGCATGAAAGATTCCGGTTGGTTTGCCGTTGCCATCGCCAATGAAGAAAGCTTCTTCCTCTTTTGCGCCAATCCGTCGAGCGAATTCTTTTGCAATGTAAGCTTCCAGGTTAAAGATCGAATCATTGAGCAGTTCTTCGGATACCTTTAACATCGTTCCCAGCTTATAGGCACTGATGGAAACCTGGCCAAAGGAGTCGTCGCTCTCAGGTACAGCCCCTTCTTCATCAATCCAGGAAGCCGTACCCTTGGTGGCCACCACGGGGATTTTGCGATCGCCGCTGGCGGTGGTGATAACCTTAGCCAGGGTTCTGAAGATATTTTCTTCTTCTAAGCCTTCCACCAGGGTGCGTTCAAACTCATCCGGGACCAGATAACCGCCTTCACTGTCGCTGCCAATTTGCAAGGCATTGGTAATCTCAAAACTAAGGGACTTATTGCGCATCGCGTTCCAGAAGGAAGCGGCATACTCATCGCTGCCCCGACCGCTTTTGGACTCGGTCATCCCAGTTGGTTTTCCGGTAATCGGGGTGTTGATCGGTTTTGAAAACTCCAGATCCAGGGTCTGTTGTCGCTCTAATCGATCGATTTCCTTACCGAGATTTACCACATCGGCTTCCATTTTTTCATAGACTTCAATATCGGCAGCCGCTAAGATGCCATCCTGGCCGCGTTTCTGATCCAGGAAGACCTTGGCATCTTCCCAGATTTTGGCTCGTTTTTCACGTAATTCTAAAATTCTTTTCATAGTTTTTTCCTCCACTTATTTAATCAAATTTAATCGTGTCTCAAACACGTCGACCGGTATTCCTACTGCTTTGGGTAGTTGGGGGATTAGTTTATCCAGCAGGGAGTTGGTCACTGCCTGCCGGGAAAAACTGTAATTCATCACGTCATCCTGAGTCTCATTTTTCTCAAAGAGCATTTCATCGGCAAAGCCAAGCTCTAAGGCTTTGTTGGCATTAAGCCAGGTTTCACCATCCATCAACTTTGACAGCTTTGCCCGGGGTTGGCCGGTTTTAAGCTCATAGGCATTGATAATGCTTTCCTTCACTTCTTCGAGCATCTGAATAGCTTTTTTCATTTCAGTACTATCGCCAATCGCCACGGTCAGCGGGTTGTGAATCATCATCAGGCTGGTCGGTGAAACCTTAACGCTTGTTCCTGCCATGGCAATCACCGAAGCAGCACTGGCCGCAATCCCATCAATCTTGACAGTGACATTGCCTTTGTAGTCCATCAGCATGTTGTAAATCTGGCTGGCAGCAATACAATCACCACCGGGACTGTTAATCCAGATATCGATGTCGCCTTCACCAGAGATCAGTTCTGATTTAAACTGTTTGGGTGTAACGGTGTCTTCATACCAGCTTTCCTCCGCGATGGCACCACTTAGGTACAGGGTGCGTGACCCATCTTCGTTTTTAATCCAATTCCAGAATTTATTCATTCGTTTCCTCACTTTCTGTATTTCCATTGTTGGCAAAGGCACCAGCGTCTTCTAATTTTGTCATCGCGCCGTTTATCAGATAGAGATCACCTCCAAGTTCTTCTGGTATCCGATTGAGGTTTTCCAGCTCCCGGATATCGTTGGTGGACAGCCAGCCGTTTTGTCGCCCGGTGGCATAACCGGCCATACGGGAAGCATAGTCCCCACGCAGTAGACCATCCACTGAAAAGCGGATAAAATACTGAGATTTTTCACTGTCACTCAAAAGGGCTTTCTGCATCGATTGTTCCCAGCGAATCACCCAGGGGTCTAGGGTATACTTGACAAACTCCAACGACTGTTGTTCAATATTGGAGAAGCTGGACTTCTCCAAGTCTCCAATCATATGGGGTGGGATCCTGAAAATCCGGGCGATTTCATTGATCTGAAACTTCCGGGTTTCCAGAAACTGGGCCTGTTCTGGGGGAATGCCGATGGAAGTAAACCGCATCCCTTCTTCCAGGACTGCGATTCGATGAGCGTTGCTGCTGCCCTGATAGACCGCGTTCCAGCTTTCCCGGACCCGTTTGGGATCTTTGATGACCCCGGGATGCTCCAAAACACCTCCCGGATTGGCTCCGTTGGAAAAGAACTTGGAGCCGTATTCTTCGGTGGCAATGGCCATCCCGATGGCGTTTTTGGCCATGGCTATCGGTGAATAACCGATCAAGCCATCAAAACCAAGGCCCGGGATGTGCAGCACCATTTCTTTGCGCATCACCACTTCGCCCTTGTCACTCTGATATTTGTAGAAAAGCTCTCCATTCGAAGCTCGATCAACGGTTATTTTGTCTGGCATTAAGGGATAAAGCGCCAACACCTGGCCCCGGCCATCCCGAATAATCTGAGCATAAGCATTGCCCCAAAGCAAAAGATGACTCATCAGTGTTTCGCGAAACACAAAAGAAGTCATCTCCGGATTGGGTTCATGTTGGAGGAGCTGGTACAAGCAGTGATCCTCGGCTTTTTCCTTGCCCTTATCGGTGTGCTCATAGGTGTGGAGGGGGAGACTGGCGATGGTTTCGGCCAGAATCCGCACACAGGAATAGACGGCTGTTGTCTGCATCGCCGTTCGTTCATTAACGGTTTTCCCGGCGGTGGTGCCGCCGAAGAAAAAGCTGAAGGGGTTGTTATCCAGATAATTTTTGGGTTTATCGCGAGAACGGAATAGATCTCTTAATCGACTCATAGGTTCCTCCTTAAAAATGGGTATAAAAAAAGCACCTGTTTCGTATTAAACAAATGCTTTTTAGGATTCTATAATAGATATTCTAAATATTTACTGATCACTATTCTTTTCTTTATAAAAAAAGCAATCAACATTAAAATTGTCCGGATTACCAAGCACTTTAATATAGTGGTTATAAATCCGCAGTTTCCAATGATCTTTAGCTTGTTCCGAATATCGCATGCTTTTTTCAGTTAAAAAAGGCTTTAAATCACAACAATTAAACAAGCAGAGCTTTTCACCTTCCAATCGGAATATAAAGATTCCATTTTCATAAGTATCCATTAAATCACATTGAACTTTTGTCAGATCTATCCAATAAGCATCGATGGTTTCATGATATTTTGAAGTTGGTGTACATAAGACTATTTGCTCACCATTATCTAAACAAGACTCGAACATAATTTTTTTTCCTGGAATCTTACGATATTGTTTCCCCGCAGCCTCGGAAGCCATCTCCAATACTCTTTCTAAAGACACATAATTATTTTTCATACACTTACCCGCTTTCTTTTTTTCAATTATAATACGTATAATTGCAGCTGTAAATGTAAATATTGCGTCATAAGCAACTCTTGACATCCAGATGTTTAAAATAATCTTTAACATTCTGATGTTATAACAAGTTACAATATTAATATCCCTCGTTCATCATAAACACTGCCACCAATATTCCCACCACAACGGATCGCCCGATCGAGCGCCATAATGGTAGCCACAGCCCCATCAATCCGCTCGGTAGATTTTTCTTTGTCTGGTTTGATGTTTCCAGCTGGATCAGTCCGGACAAAAATATTGTCCATCATCCACCTCAGCACCGGATGCCCGCCATGGGCTATTTTCTCCTCCAGTGTCAGCTTCATCAACTCTTTGGTTGGTGGTGACATATCTTTGAAGCCCTGACCAAAGGGAACGACGGTAAATCCTAAGCCTTCGAGGTTTTGTACCATCTGGACTGCGCCCCAGCGGTCAAAGGCGATTTCTCGGATGTTATACTTGGTACCCAGTTCGTCAATGAAGTTTTCGATAAAACCGTAATGGACCACATTTCCTTCGGTGGTTCGCATATGGTTTTGCTTTTCCCACGCATCGTAGGGGACATGATCACGTCGGACCCGCTGTTCGATGTTTTCTTCGGGGATCCAGAAAAAAGGCATAATGACATATTTTTCGTCATCGTACTTTGGTGGAAAGACCAAGACGAAGGCAGTGATATCAATGGAACTGGAAAGATCGAGGCCGCCATAGCATTCTCTACCGAGAAGATCGTCTGGATCAATTGTCTCGCTGCATTTATCCCACTTTTCCATCGGCATCCACCGAATGGATTGTTTGACCCATTGGTTGAGCCGTAGCTGTCGAAAGAGGTTCTCTTCAGCTGGGTTTTCTTTAGCATTTTCACAGGCGACCTGAATCTTTTCTATGTCAACGGTGATGCCCATTGATGGATTGGCTTTTTGCCAAACCTTGGGATCGGTCCAATCCTCGTTTTCCCCAGCACCGTAGATTACCGGATAAAAGGTCTGATCAATCTTCCGTCCAGCTAGAATATCCTCGGCCTTCTGATGGACTTCCCAGCAAATCGAATGGCGATCGGTTCCGGCAGTCGTGATTAGAAAATAGAGTGGTTGTTTTCGGGCATCCCCGGAGCCGTGGAGCATGACGTCATAGAGGTTACGATTAGGTTGGGCATGCAGCTCATCAAAGACCACGCCATGAACATTAAGACCGTGTTTCGTGTAGGCTTCAGCCGACAAAACTTGATAGAAGCTTCCCAGTGGTTTATAGACCAGTCGCTTTTGGGATAAGATCGGTTTGATTCTAGATTTTAGGGCTGGGCATTGGTCCACCATATCCACCGCCACATCAAACACAATCGATGCTTGCTGGCGATCCGAAGCACAGCCGTAGATTTCACCGCCGTGTTCATAATCGCCACAGGTTAAGAGCAAGGCTACTGCAGCAGCCAGTTCACTGTTATGGGTTGGCAAAAAAGAGCGCCCCACCAAATATTGATGAGACGGGCTATCCACTTGTATGCACTGCATTCCGTTATTGGTAATCGGCTCAATTTTATCGATGTATCGGTAGTGACTTCGCGTTTCAGGGTTTCGCTTTGCAGATCTGGCTTGTTTCCGATACAATCCGCTGACCGAAATGTCACTAAAAGCGGTGAATTTTACATAGTATAGTGTCTCACCGGTGGCAATTCTGCCACATTCTTTGCTTTTTTGGCTCCAATCTTTTCTTTGCGTTGAGGGTGCCACGGTAATCGCATTTTTAATTCCCAAACTCCATAACAACTCACTAACACTTTCTGACAAGGCCTTTTCGGTTGAGGTATAAATCGCCTGTCCTTTGACATTAATCGAACCATCAGAATCCATCAGTCCCCAAAGCAATCGGATTCGTTGCTCTTTCGAAGAACGTAAATAATCAATCGGAATAACCTTTTCGTGATAGCTTTTTAGTAATATCGGCCTGAGTGCGGGTATCCGGAAAACAAGACTATCACCGACATTATTCCACGAACTGACAACTTCGTAAAAGGGAATGATATGCTTTAGCACACCTGCGACATCTTCGGTTTTTATCGTGATTTCAGGTTTGACGGCATTGCCATTACCCAGCCAATAACCCATCAAATAGGGTTCTATCGGCAAGTCAGCGGTGTCGTTTTTGATGCAATCAGCAACCGCAATTCTAAAACGAATACAGCCTTTATCTTTCGGCATACGAAAAATTTCGCCGGTTGTCATCATCCGCTTCTTGCGTTTGCCATACGTGTATTCCCCTACCCATTGGTGGTTTTCCCCTGCTTCGATAACTTCACCATCTTTAAATATCATGCGATAGGCTTGTTCGGAGAAATCGATCTTACTTTTGGCAACAACGCGGCAAGGCTGGCCCTTCTCGTCAAAAACAGTATCACCAACGGCAATATCACCCATTGTTGTATAACCCTTTGGCGTTGGAATAATCGTATCAAGAGCTAACTGCTTACCCTGCTTCTTAGCGATCTCGATGTAGGCGGTGTTAAACTGCCGGGCCTGATTGGGTTTTAGAATCCCAAAGACATCCCGGATGATCTGCTCCTGCCAATCAATCAGTTCAAAGGGTTGGCCATGCCATTGGCCTTTGGTGTGCTTGAGGCAATTGATAAATGAAACTGCTAAATCAGCACGATTCTGATCGTAGATGGAAGTTCCCTGAATGAATGGGGTTTGCTGATAAATATCCAAATGGCGCATGGTGGCCAGCTCCTTTCTTTGAAGTAGTAACGATTTTAACTGTTAAAATAGGCCAGGATTCCTTCCAGAATACATTGAGCTTCCAGCTCAGCACCGCCATTACTAAAGAAATGACAGTCGCTTGGCGAGGTGGCAAACATCCCTTCAGTTATAATTGCGGGCATATTGGAGAAGGTGACATCAGAATCATCACGCTGGATAATCCCACGGTTGCTTAACCCCATGCGATTGCACAACCCGTTAAGCACCAGCTGAGCCAGTCTTAAGCCTTTGCTACTGCCCGGATAACAAATGACCAGGGTACCGCTGGATTCCGGACTGGCTGATCCGTTGTGATGAATACTGACAAAAATATCGGCATTGTTGGCATTGGCAATGGCTGGACGGTCACTCAAAGCCATCCAGCGATCATCGACTCGGGTGTAAACGACTTCAAAGCCCCGTTCCTTAAGCAGCTGACCCAGTCTCAGGCTCACCACCAGGTTCATGTCCTTCTCCTGCAGGTTGCCGCAGGCTCCGGGATCGGATCCACCATGGCCGGGGTTGATGCAGACCAGCTGGCCGTTGCCGTTTCCGGCTGGCAGCGGTTTAACCGTTGGTGAAGGTACAACCGTTTCTGACTGATTGACAGCCCGAGGTATTTCAATACCTAGAGATTTCAGGGTTTCGTTGCCAACAATCCTGTCAACAGTCAGCCCATTCTTTTTCTGAAAATCTGTGATGGCTGCCAGGGTTTCTGAGCCGACAGCGCCATCGATTGCGAGGTGGTAGCCATGTTTTGTTAGCGCTTCCTGAATTATCTGGACTTCTCCCATTAGGGCGGCATCGGAGTGATCGCCGTAAATGCCATCCTTTTCCAGACCGTGATATGCTTGTAGAGCAAGTACGGATTCCTCGGTTTTCCTTCCGAAGTCGCCATCAACCGGTCCAGCGTCATAAGCACAGAAATTTAAATCACCTTGTAATTGGGCGACAGCGGTGCCCATGGTTCCGCGTTCAAGTTTCATGTTTTCCCTTTCCTTGCCGGTCATTGATGATTGTGTATTTTAAAATGACCAACAAAAAAGCACCCCTGTAAGAGATGCTTTAGAATTTGATATTCTATTAAGTTTTACTATCCAATAGCAGCTTCGGTTGAATCGCTAACCGCCTGCCGTAGGATGTCAACATCAAACCCGGCGGCTTTATAGCCTTCCAGAATGACGCTGTAGTAGTAACAGCTTGGCAGCCCCAAGGGTCGGTTCTCGTTCATGATATAGATCATGGCTTTGGTCAGCTTTTTGCCGATGCGGACGGTGATGGTTTCTTTTCGATAAAGAATCGGCCAGCCTTCGTAGTGGTCCAGGGCGGCTTCATCTTCGGGGGTGATTTCCCAGACCAGCACTGGCACCCGGCTGCCTTGTTGGGGTTCAATAGTCGCCACAGCGCCATCGTGGGGGCCTTTAAACAGCAGTTGGTATCCATCAATGGTGATGGACTCGACCACCCGAGCGGTGGGGCAACGTTTGGCCATTTGGGCCAGATTTAAGTTTGAGCCATAGGCCAGATACAGTTTAGTCTTCATGTCTTTTTCCTCCTTTTGAACCGGGGGCAGCTCATGCCACCCCATACCGCCATGCTGCCGAGCCGGTCAGGGCGGCGGTCAAGTGCTCGCGGCAGTTGGCAAACTCGCTGCCGATAAAGCCGATGCGGTTTAAGTAGGTGCGCATGGCAAACTTTTCATTTTCAACCTGGGGCTTCTTGGCAGAAGCACACTTTTGGGTTAAGGCCTGGTTGTTGATGGCCAGGGCTAAAACAATGTAGCTTCTGATTTTGCCGGCGTGGAGGATACTGTTGAAGCCCCGTAACTCGACCGTGTGGTGGCCGGTAAAAAAGCTGTGCAGGTTCAGGAAATGGTAGCGGCTGTTGTGGTAGTGAATCCGGCGGCTTTCGTTGTAGCCGTCGTACCAGATATCCTCAATTTCTGCCATGGTGGTGGGCTTCTGCTTTTTCAGTTTTTCAATCAGGATGCCGTCCATCTTCTTGCAGTAGCTCATCCGCTGGGGCGCAATCTCCAGGGCTTTGTAGAAAAGGTCGTTCTTGCTGGCGATGATGTTGATGAAGTTTTTAATGCTGCGGGGTGAGTGGTCTTTGCCATCCAGATGGATGTGGATGCCGCAGGAGCTGTTGGTAAAGGCTCCGGCGCGTCTGAGCAGCCGTACCAACTCCTGCAGGGTCTTAATGTCCTCCCCGTAGGAAAGAATCGGGCTGACCAGCTCGACACTGTATTCTCTGCCAGCGGCGACTCTTCGTCCCCCTGATTTGCGTTGGCAGTTGATGCTGCCGTCGCTCATGAACTTCCACACCCGACCATCCGGGGCAGTGATCTTTTTGGTGTCGTAGTAGGTCCCGCCTTCTGCGTAGGTTCCGTTTAGGAAGCTGGCGGCCACCTCAGCAGCCTTTTCTCTGGTAATCCCGGTGAACTCAATCTCGATTCCGAAGTTTGCTGTTAACATCGTTTCGTACTCCTTTAAAGTGTATTTGTTCCGTTTGCATGTACATATATCACTCTAAACGACATTAATAGCAAGTCAATTCGGAAGAAACACAAAAGAATTACTCAGCGTCTGCTTTTTTACCACTTTTAAAGGCCGCACTGCCTGACAGCTTTGATAATAGAATCTTGCGGGTGGTTTTGTAGTCTTCTCCAATAAACCCCAATCGCAGCAGAAAGCAGCGGAAGGCGTACTTTTCATTGTCGACAGTTTTTGCTGTGGCCGCGATGCGCTTTTGTGTTTTGGCCATCTCGCAAATGGCGACAATAAACTGGGTGTAGGCCTGGATGACTTCAGGATCAGCATCCGCTTTAAACCAGTGGAATGAGATGGTTTCGTCAGACTGCACAAGCGGTAGCGCTTCGATGCCAAGGGCTTTTTTAATCAGCTCTCCTTTTCCTTTTAACAGGTTTTCAAGGTTTATCATGGCTTCATCGGTGAAGCCTTCCTTGGACATTTCAATGGTGAGGATGTCCTCGTTTTTGGTTTCTGTTTGGATTTGGTTTTCGGTTTCGGTTTCGGGTTCGGTTTGGCTTGCTTCTTGTTCAAAAGTGAATCCTCTCAACTTCAGGCTTTCCAGTAAGGTATCAACCACCGTTTCGGGAGTCGCTTCAACAACAATCAGAGTCCCTTGTTTATCCACCACAAAGTCGCCAATGGTGTAGGCAAAGGATGGTACCCCTTGGTAGACTGGCTGAATCTCAAGGATTTCTCCAATGGCTGCCACTAAAGTCTTTCGGTCACAGTCTGTAAATTGGTAGTTCATCGTCATTGCTTTT
>JAQUWM010000130.1 GCA_028692885.1 Acetobacterium sp.
TGACGGTGCCAACAATGTATCAAAGTGGCTCGTTTGATTATTTAAAAACATCCGATTTTCAGGCCTTGCGGCTTCCCTATGGGGAAGATGCGCAGATGGCCATGGTACTATTTTTGCCGAATGAAGAGGCCAGCCTGAGTGAATTTTATCAACAGCTCAATCAGGATAACTGGTCCAACTGGATCGGTCTTTTTGAAGAAAAAGCGGGTAGCCTGATGCTTCCGAAGTTCATCGTCGAATACGAAAAGTCATTGAACCAGCCATTAACGGATCTGGGGATGGGAATCGCCTTTGAACCGGGGAAAGCAGATTTTTCGGGGATGGCAGCTGAAGGGACAGCTGGGGATATTTTTATCAGCGACGTCAAGCATAAAACCTTTATTCAGATCGATGAGACGGGTACTGAGGCCGCCGCCGTAACCTCGGTGGAAGTTGGCGTCACCAGCATGCCCGCTTACGACTTTGAACTCAAATTCGACCGACCTTTTTTCTATGCCATCCAGGATAGTAAAACCGGTGCGATCATCTTTATGGGATCGATGTTTGACCCAAGTAAATAATTAATCCGATGTTCGGTGTTGTTCTGACAGACAGCACCGAATATTTTTTTGCTTGGGGTTATTTTAAGATTGGTACCAATTTTTAGGATAATTCGATAAAAACATTGTAATTTGGGGGATAAAAAAGTAAACTTAATGATGTGAGTTTATTGATTGTTTCATCGAAGTTTGATCGCTAAGTGATGCGTTACCGGAACAAAACGACTTAAAATTACAGGCAAGAAGAGAGGAAAAGATGGGATTTTTAGAGATTTTAAAGGCAATCCTGCTGGGGATTGTCGAAGGTGTCACCGAGTGGCTGCCAATCAGCAGTACCGGACACATGATATTGGTGGATGATTTTATTAAACTGAATATGTCAGAGCCATTCATCGAAATGTTTTTGTATGTGATTCAATTAGGAGCAATTTTAGCGGTAGTTTATATCTATTGGCATAAGCTGGTACCGATATCCTTCAAAGAGAAAAAAATAATGATCAGGAAAAATACGGTGATCCTCTGGTCAAAAATTGCAGTGGCCTGTATTCCTGGTGTTTTAGCCTATTTGCTGCTGGATAGCCTTTTTGATACTTACTTTATGAATTCAATTACGGTTGCGGCGATGCTGATTCTGTACGGGATTCTTTTTATCGTCATTGAAAATTACAATAAAAAACGTAAGCCGAAAGTGATTAAATTAGCGGATCTTAGTTATAAACAGGCC
Organism: Acetobacterium sp.; assembly: GCA_028692885.1. Taxonomy (GTDB): domain Bacteria; phylum Bacillota; class Clostridia; order Eubacteriales; family Eubacteriaceae; genus Acetobacterium. The sequence goes on from JAQUWM010000130.1 coordinate 1,264, forward strand.
TTGCAGATTGGTGCCTTTCAGGCGTTATCGATTGTCCCGGGGACATCGCGTTCCGGGGTAACCATTCTGGGCGGGATGATTTTAGGAACATCCCGAACGGTGGCCGCTGAATTTACCTTTTTTATGGCCGTTCCAGTGATGTTTGGGATCAGTTTATTAAAACTGATTAAATTTGGCTTTGCTTTTACCGGCTGGGAAGTGGCTATTTTATTGGTTGGGATGATCTCAGCTTTTATCACCTCCGTATTGGCGATTAAATTTTTAATGACCTATATCAAAAAGCACGACTTTAAAATCTTCGGCTGGTATCGCATTGTCTTGGGTGTGATCGTATTGCTGTATTTCTTGATTACCGGTAATTAGGCTAATTTGAAATGGCACTTGATATTGAAAGGAAGAGAAAATGATTAAAATTGACCAGGAAAAATGTATTGGCTGTGGCGCATGTGTTGATGATTGTTTCCCCAATGATATCGTTTTAAAAGAGGATAAGGCGGTACCACTCAATCGAACATGTATAAAGTGTGGACACTGCATTGCCATCTGCCCGGTTGATGCGGTGAGTATCAGCGATTATGATATGGCAGAGGTTAAAGAATATCAGGCCGACAGCTTCGATATCACAGCGGATAAGCTGCTAAATTATATTAAGTTCAGACGTTCGGTTCGTCAGTTTACAGATCAACCGATTGAGAAGGAAAAAATTGAACAGATTATTGAAGCAGGACGTTTTACCCCAACCGGTAGCAATAGTCAGAATGTTTCATATATTGTGGTTCAGGATGAGATCCGGACGCTGACCGGACTGGCACTTGAAGGCCTGAATAAACTGGGGCAAAATATTTTAGCAGATAAACAAAACAAAAATACAGTATTTAAATATTATGCCAAACGTTGGATGAAAATGTATGAAGATTATCTGGCCGATCCGGAATTACCGACAAGCCTTTTTTTTAAAGCCAAGGGCTTGATTTTAGTGGTTTCTGAGGCTCCGATAAATGGCGGATTAGCGGCCAACTCGATGGAATTGATGACCCATGCCCAGGGATTGGGAATGTTTTACAGTGGTTTCTTTGTCAGGGCCGCTTATGGCAATCCCAAAATCAAAGCCTTTTTGGGTATTGATGAAAGCAAAGAGGTAATCGCCTGTCTGGTTATGGGATATCCTGATGTTAAATATCAAAGAACCGTGCCCCGAAAAAAAGCGGAAGTGTCCTGGCGATAAGGCGATCAGCCGGATAGTAACACAGTTTAAACACGAGGTGAAAGATGGCTTATCTGGAATTCCGAAATATTCAGTTGAAATTTGATGAGCGGATGATTTTTTCCGGTTTCGATCTGGCCATCGAGCGCCATGAAAAAGTTCTTTTTTGTGCTCCCTCGGGCCGGGGTAAGACCAGTCTGGTAAAAATGCTGCTGGGATTTGTGGTGCCGGACCAGGGCGAAATTTCAGTGGCGGGAGTTGCCCTGACGGGCGAAACAGTAAATCGGATTCGCAGCAAGATTTGCTATGTGAGCCAGGATGCTGATCTTCCCAAAGGAATTGTCAGCGATGTTTTTGCGGCGGTTTTTAAATTTCAGGTAAATCGCCATTTAAACTATCAGAAAGCGGTTTTGAGTGACTGGCTGGAGACGATGTGCCTGCCACAAGATACCCTGGGAAAAAACATCGACGCCCTTTCCGGAGGTGAACGGCAGCGGTTGGCCTTGATTTTAGGTATTCTTCTGGACCGTGACATCTGGATTTTGGACGAAGTAACTACGGGACTGGATCAGGCGCTCAAGACAAAAATAGTGGAGCTTATTTTGAGCTATGATAAGACCGTTTTAGTGGTCTCCCATGACGATATTTATCAGAATCGGGGATTAAGGGAGGTGATCTGGTAATGGGCGTTCAGGAAATACCTTTTTATACCCCGTTTTACCTGCTGATCTTTGTGTTGCCGATGATCATTATCAATTTTAAACTGGGCATTGGACTTAATAAACGAATTATTTATGCTTTGTTTAGAATGACGATCCAGTTGGTTTTAGTGGGCTTTTTCCTGCAGTATATCTTCATATTTAACAACCTCTGGGTTAATTCGGCCTATGTCTTATTTATGATCGGGGCGGCGGGATTATCGACCGTCAAAACCTGCGGCTTGACCATCAAAAATCAGTTGTTGCCGATTGTGATCGGATTTGGTATTCCCAATCTGGTGATGATTCTCTTTATCAACCAATTTGTGATCGGCCTTGATAATATCTTTGATGCTCAATACTATATCCCTCTGATGGGAATGCTCCTGGGCAACAGTCTAAGCGGAAATATCATCGGAATTAATACCTTTTACACCGGATTAAAACAAAATGAGCGCCAGTATCACTATCGGCTGGCTTTGTCAGCCAATCAGTGGGAGTCGACCCTGCCCTGGTACAAAGAAGCGATCATCGCCTGTATGAATCCGATCATTGCTTCCACCGAAACCGTTGGTCTGGTCTCCCTGCCGGGGATGATGACCGGTCAGATTCTCGGTGGTTCGATGCCGATGACGGCGATTGTCTATCAGATTGTGATTATGGGAGCGATTCTGATCTCCCGTTATTTTGGCATTCACTTCTCGATTTTGTTAACCCGAAAGAAGGCCTTCGATGATTATGATTGGCTAATTCTCTAGATAAAAAATCCTGTTATATAAGTCGAATTAAAGAATTTTGTAAATCGAACTGGCAATAGGATGTTTAATTTTTTTAAAATGTGGTAAAATAACTACAAAAATAAGTTGGAACGAGAAACGGATATCTTTCTTATAAAAAAGGAGGTTAAAGGGAAAAACAGGGCTTAAAAAAGATGGGGAGTTTAACTGCTGAATCAATTGAAATCGATTGCGAGCTCGATTTGTCATGCGGTGGTAATGGAGGAATAGAATTCCAGCTATTTAAGTAAAATAATTATTCAGGAGGAAAAAGTCATGAAAAGAAATAAATTAACGCTTTATCTGTTGGCCATAACTATGATCTTGGTTTCAGTGCTTTTTATGGGGGCAAGCTGTAGTACAACGACTGCCAATGTCAGCAATGCAGTCATGACCACGGGAGTAGATGACAATTCAGAACCGATTGATCAGGTTACCTCATTTCCGGTCAATACCGATGTCTATGTGGCGGCCGAATTACATAACGCGCCTGATGACACCGACATCACCTTTATCTGGTATTTAGAAGGCCAAGAAGTCGATTCTGTTACCATCAATAACGGCGATGTCAGTGATGCACCGTTGTGGGGCATCCTGCCAGCCGAACTGGTCACCACACCCGGTAATTATGCCGTTGAAATTTATATTGATGACCGTGAAGAACCGGATACCGTCACCGAATTCGTTGTTAAATAAAGCAGTAGCAGCGAGGAGTGGATTAAATTATGGAAAAAAATGAAATTATTGCCAGTATTGCTAAACAGTATCAAGAAATCGGAATTATCTGCAAAGTTGGTGGGGAAACCGATATTGCGGTAGATCAGGAATTGCTGGATGCCAAACATGCCACCGGAAAAATGAAAATTCATTATGAAAATCTGATTCTATTGAATGAAACGGAAAAGATTATTTATTTTTGGGAGCTGACCAAAGAAATCAAGAGTGGCTTTTCCTTCGGATTCAGCAGTAAGAGTTATACCCAAAGCGGAGCAACCCTATCTCGAAAGGTTAAGGCGGTTCAATATACCATCGATGGCAAGGCGTATGAATATGATTTTGATCTGGGACAGTTCAACCAGATTGTTAAAACTGCCGCTAAGGAAAACAGCTGGAAATTCAAGGTCGTACTGTCGAAGAAAAAAGCATTGTATTAAAAGTATTATATTAAAATACAAAAGCGCAGGGAAACCTGCGCTTTTGTAATGCCCTTAAAAAGCGGCATCAGATAATTCATAGGGTGTTTCCTGATAAACATAATAATTAAGCCAGTTGCTAAATAACAGGTTGGCATGACCCCGCCAGCGGACCACCGGGGGCTGGGTGGGATCATCATTGGGGTAATAGTTGATCGGAACATTAATCGGTTTACCCTGGGAAATATCCCGGTCA
>JAQUWM010000131.1 GCA_028692885.1 Acetobacterium sp.
CCTCACACATTATTGTTTATTTTGTAATGTTCTTCTGGAATCTCAATGTTTTCTGGATTTTCTACATTACCTTACATATTATACACTATCTTGTAATATTATGACTTGATCAACACGCCCTAATAAGATCACCAGGTTTTGGACACTCAAGGGAAATGTATTGGTCTTGGACTGCTGTTTTCTAAATTTAAAAATATTTCTTTGAATGGGGATTAAACCCACAATTGCAATTAATCCATAAATTGGCATCAATCCAAACAGTACCATTATAATAATGGCAGCAAATCCCAGATAATAAAGCGCTGCAAAAATATTCAGGGCATTTTTTACACCAGTGTAATACGGCAAGGTAAAGCGGTTTACTTTAACATCATCGTCAAGATCGCAGATATTATTAGCCAGCATAATATTGGCAATCCCGGTTATCGCCGGGATTGTAACAACTCCCAATTTCAGCAGATCCAAGGTGTTAAATGACACTTGTAGAAGCCAGTTTGTAAAAGTAACATAAATCAGACTCTCATCAGGAGCATTAATGAAAACCACTAAAAAGGGAATAAATAAGCCCATAAACACCCCCGAAAAAATTTCACCTAGCGGCATCCGGGAAATCGGTACTGGACCAAAGGTATAGAAGATCCCAACGCCAAAACAGAGCACGCCCAAAGCTAAAACAATCACCCCGGTATAAAATACCAGAACCAGACCCAATAATGTAGCCAGAAACAACAGAAAATACAATATCTGCTTTGCGGTTTTTTGAGAAAAATCCAATAGCTTGCCATTTGTTTTTACATCGATATAATTATTTAAGGCCGTTGTTGCCATATCAAAGCTTAGCATCGATGTCAAAAAAAGCAGTGTATTTAAAATATTTATCTGTTGATAGGCATATAGAACATAAGTCAAACCAAGTAAAAATGGCAGCAGACTGGCTATTTTGGTGCGAATCTCGATATAATTTAAAAATCGTTGAATCATCCACTAATTCTCAACTTTCCATATTCTCCCCAGAATCTGACCCATTAATAGCCGCTGATGCTGGTTCGGTAGGGTATCGATCATTTTTTTTGTTTTGAGGTAATATTTTTCGGCCACATCATGGGCCATTGACACCCCGCCGACATTGACCACCTCAGCAATAATTTCATTAATTTCCACCACAGACAATTGTTGCTTACGGATCTGCTGCTTGAGCTCGGGTTTTTTTAAAAAAGCAAAAATCAACGGTAAGGTTATCACTTCTTCAGCCAGATCATGTTTAACCGATTTTTTCGTTACCTCAACATCGGATTGATAATCTGCACAATCATCCAAAATCTGAAAAGCCAATCCCATATTGTGACCAATTCGACCCATAAAACGGGCCTCTTTATCACTATTTCCATTAATGATGGCCCCGGAATACATCGCTAGCGAAAAGAGTGCCGATGTTTTTCCGGCAATTATTTTCAAGTAATTCAAAACACTGAGATCAGTGTCTGAATTATGCTTAAATTGACGCAGTTCGCCTAAACATATTTTTGTCATGGCCTGGGTAAATTCTTTCAGCTTTTCGGGATAACGATTTGAAATCTCAGCGACCATGGCAATCGCGACGCAGAAGAGGTAATCTCCACAGATTACCGCCTCTTTTTTGCCAAACTTTCTTTGGAGACTGGCATTTCCCCGTCTGATTTCTGCTTCATCAATGATATCATCATGAACCAGGGTGGCAAGGTGAAGAATTTCCACTGCCGCTCCGGCAATAACGGCATCCTGCGACACAAATCCGTCTTCATCCATTGCAGACACAAGTAATAACATCGCTCTTAAATTTTTTCCTGCTCCCAAAGTCAGGTGTTGCATCATCGCTAAAATTAGTTCATCGCTTTCTAACAAGGTTTCTTTCATCAATAGTCTAACTGCTTCAAGCGAATATTGGTAGTCTAATCTTGGGGCTAAGTCACTCTTAATCATGATAAATATATAGTTTTCGGACGATTTTCATATTCTTATAGTGCTCTTTTAGCCACGGCATTGCATAATAATCAAGTCCGAATACTCTCCCTCCGCCAATAATAACAGCCACAGCCGCAAAAATCATCCACCAGGTGCTTAGGTATAGTCCCGTCGTTGAGACAAACATCCCTTGTAGGACAATTGAATATAAGGATGCTACCGTCGTTAAAAGGCCGAGGATCAGCAGTACCCCCACGATTATTTCTGAATAGACAATTAAAGTCTGAAAAAATATCTCTGAACCATCACTACTTAAAACAACGGCGTCCTTAAACCAGTCCATTAGTCCGATCTGAAATTTTATGGCAATATCCGAGGTCTGAATCACAATAATTTTAAAGAGCCCTAAGATATTCCAATTGATAAGCAGGTTTCCGGCCACTTCAGCACCCTGCTCGGCCGCGGTGGCACTTGATACCGCATCACCGCCACCGGTACCGGCCTGAACAACTGAATAAAACAAGTCGTTTGCACCTTTAAAAAACGGTGTCAGCATCGGCTTTTGAAGCCAGCCTTCATTGACTTTCTTAATGCCCTCGTAGACCCAGAATGCACCTAGGAAAACTCGCAGGGGCACCAATAAAAAGCTGGGGGTTCGATTTGAAAAATGGCCGCCAACAAAACTCCGGCAATTGCGGATTGTGAAGAACTCATGGCGAATATAACTAAAGACCTTATTCCATCCCAAAATTTGAATGAAATAAATAATATTAATAAAATGTTTCACAAATTGAGAGAGGAACGAAGGTAATGCAAATTTCTTTTTGTCAGTTCCAACATAAGAAATTCCATAACGGCCACCGATACTAACCATTACCCCATGGAACTGGGGTGCATATTTTTCCATTTTTCCGGTTCCGGTAATAATGCTGGCTAGATTATGGGCAACCGTATCTGCTGATTGTTCACAATTTTCAACCATCTGCGGCACTGGCATTGATTCACCTTCAGGAATATAGAACATATTATCCCCGGCGATAAAAACATCATTTTTTCCTTCGGCTCTAAGAAATTCATCAGTTTTAATTCGGCCACGACCAACCTGTGTCAATTGAACTGCCTGGTTAGCAATATCTGAACTTTCGATGCCGGCCGCCCAGACAACCGTATTTGTCGGTAATTGCGCATGGTGTTCATCTTGTTTGAGACCAATAAAATCGGCTCCGATGCAATCAACTGCTGTTTTTAGCATAACCTTAACGCCCATTTTTTCCAGACGTATTTTTGCTTTTTCAGAAAGCGCCTCAGATAAATTCGGGACAACTCTGTCTAACATATCAACAAGGGTAATCTTTACCATTTCACGATCAACTTCAAATTGTTTGCAAAGGATTGGTACCCATTCAGCCAGTTCTCCGGCCATCTCAACGCCAGTAAATCCTGCTCCCAAAACATAAAAACTAAGCAATTTCTGTTTTTCTTCTTGATCCGTTTCCTGCAAAGCTTTTGTGAACATTTCAAAGATATGTCCTTTTAGTTTTATCGCATCTTCATAGGACCATAGCTGATAAGTATAGTCTTCAGCCCCACAAATACCAAAAAATGTCGGCTGTGAACCGGAAGCCAGGACCAGATAATCGTAGTTATAAGTGGATTTTTTTCCAGTTAATAGTTTCTTATCGTAGTCAATTGCTGTGATCGTATCGACTTGTACATCAACATTTCGGCCTTCAAAAATTCGTTTTATACTGATTCGGATACTGTCTTCTTCGACTCGATTTGCGGCCACCTCGTGCAACTCAGTAAGCATAGTATGATAGCTTTTTTTGTTGATTATGGTAATTTTAATATCTGTCTGGCTTTTCAAACGTTTGGCAAGCTTCTTGGCAATTAGAATCCCCGAATATCCGGCTCCTAATATAATAATGTTCTTTTCCATAATACACCTCCAGATTTTGGTTTTTTGTTAAATTTTGCAGCGATCTTGCCTTTTATTTTTTATTTCACAACTCGGTTTTTACTATTCTCATCAGTTGTTTTCCACTAAAAAATAAATAAGAGCCTCTAAATTGACGTATCTCACACTTCAATTTAGAGGCTCCAAAATTTTCTTTGTGAAATGTCAAACAATTACATCTACTGTTTTAACTCCTGAACGCCAGTAACTGAACTTGTTGCATCCATTTTGAAGGTAGCCTGAGCTTCGGGATTTGTAAAATACAAATTCCCTTCAATTTTTTGATCTTTAAGTTGGAAATCTGTCGCTGTTACATAAACATCGCCAACAAAGGTACCATGTTCAATACTGGCTTTGGGACTATTAATGGTAAGCTTTGGTGCTGTCAAGGTGAATCTGGCTGTAACATTTCGCGCTTCATCCTGAGTATAGAGACCTATCTTTCGCTGAACAATATCATTTCCGGCTTCATCTTTCTTGCCATTGACAAAATCTCCATCCAGTACCAGATCGGATTTAATTTCTAAATCTGTCAGCGTGGCTATGAGCCAAGTACCATCCTTACTGATGGCTTTAATAAATGCGTCCTCCGTGTCAACAACTGAGGCGGTAGTTACAACGTCTGTTTGTGTTTCTGAATCTGTTTTGTCTGTGGTGGCTGGAGCTTGTTGCGTACAACCTGAAATCAGTACGGCAAGGACAAGCAACGTTCCTAGAATTACTTTTCTTTTCATTTTTGTCTCCTTTTTGATAAAAATAAATTAGCTTATTTGAAAGCTTAGTCTATTTATACCCAAAACAAATCATTCTAATCTAAATTAAAAAAATTAAGTTAGAAATTCTTTTGGGGTGCAGTTGCAGCAAAATTCAGGGGTATCACCAGTGTTATGATCTCATCTAACTCATCACTATTAAAATAAACAATCACCTTTTTATCGTTTCCGTTTCTTTCGATGGATGGAAAACATCAATGCCAGACTTAAAATAATAGCGGTGAAATATCCCAGCGCCCCCAAAGCGGGGATTCCCATGAACAGGGGTGTCATATCGGTGGTGGCAATAAAACTGGAGCTGATTAAAAGTGCCGCAAGAATGATGCAGATCACGATCTTGTTCACCATTTGATCGATTTCCGCCAGGGGCTCGTCCGATCCCATTACCTCCAAGTTCACTTTCAATTGCCCTTTATTCGCCAGACTTAAAAAATCAGAAATCTGCCCTGGGACGCTAATGGCTTTTTCTCCAGAGATTAATATCTTCTGCCTGTTGGTTTCCATAAAATTATTCAGATCAAAATTCGCTACCTGCTGACCAGCCATATGGTTGGCCATAATTCGGACAAAATTAGCATCAGGGGATATTTCCGCAATCACCCCTTCAATGGTGATCATCCCACGACTGAGCATACTGATACCAC
>JAQUWM010000132.1 GCA_028692885.1 Acetobacterium sp.
AATCATGAAGAGGCCTAAATAAAAAAGGCCCCGGTTGTTAAAAATGAAAAATGAGGGATCAGAAACGATGGAAGACAGAAAAAATATCATATTTCTTGCCATTGGCGTGCTGCTTTCAGCAGTTTCGAAGCTGTTGCAATTTGTTTATCAATCGAATAGTGGTGACCTCATTGTTTTACCGGCAGCGGTATTTTTTGTCTTGGCGATTTTGCACTCGTTGCCAGCCTTTAAAGCCCTTTATCAAACCGCTCAAGGAGGCCGACAAGCCAATATCATGGCAATCCTAGCTTGTTCGGCGGTGGTGTCATTTCAGATTATGATGATCCTGATTATGGGCAATAAGAATTGGTTGGGGTTGTTACTGCTGGTGCCTTGCCTAGTAATGGGGGCACTGTTTGGGTTTAAATGGTTTCAAAATATTGTGAGGCCAAAAGGCTGATGATGAAGGTGTTTTATGAGGATCGTTATATAAAATAACCCTGGGTTTTTAAACCTGGGGTTCAGTCTAAAGACCAAGGTTCAGGAATCCCGGCCTTTTTTAATATTTTGAGTTTAGAAAAAAGCCTTTTTCACGGGTTCTGAAACGTCTCAATTGTTTTGGGTGAATCATATTTTTTAGAGGGGTTTCGGTGAATGTGACAAATGAAACGTCCCCGTTGTCACGCGTTGTCACGGTGTTCAAAGAAAACCATGGAATCAAAAAACCCAGGCTTAAAAACCTGGGTTTTTCTATAATAAATTTGTGGCCTACCAGTGGCCTACTTGTGTCTTACGACTTCAAATGATCTAAAATGAACGGCCCCGAAATCGCATGATATCGTAACAAATGAGGCTATAGCCTACTTACTTGCTTCCTCAATCGCCACGGCAACCGAAACGGTTGCACCAACCATCGGGTTGTTACCCATTCCGATTAGTCCCATCATTTCAACATGGGCAGGAACAGATGAAGAACCGGCGAATTGGGCGTCGGAGTGCATTCGGCCCATGGTGTCGGTCATTCCGTAGGAAGCAGGACCAGCGGCCATATTGTCAGGATGGAGGGTACGGCCGGTACCGCCGCCTGAAGCAACGGAGAAATATTTTTTACCTTGTTCCAGGGCTTCCTTTTTATAGGTGCCAGCAACCGGGTGTTGGAAACGGGTCGGGTTGGTGGAGTTTCCGGTGATGGAAACATGGACCCCTTCGTGATGCATGATGGCTACGCCTTCTTGAACGTCGTTACAGCCATAGCAGTTAACGGCAGCTCGTTCACCGTCGGAATAAGGTGTTTTTGAAACGATGTTGAGTTCGCCTTTAGTAAAATCATAATCGGTTTTAACATAGGTAAAGCCATTAACTCGAGAAATAATCAGAGCGGCGTCTTTTCCTAAACCGTTTAAGATAACTCGTAATGGTTTGACCCGTACCTTATTAGCTGAGCGGGCGATGCCGATGGCACCTTCAGCAGCAGCAAAAGATTCATGTCCGGCGACGAAGGCAAAACATTCGGTGTCTTCTCTTAAAAGCATGGCGCCCAAGTTACCGTGACCTAAACCAACCTTACGTTGTTCGGCAACCGAACCGGGAATACAGAAAGCCTGTAAGCCTTCGCCGATCACTTCGGATGCGTCGGCAGCATTGGTAATCCCGCGTTTAATCGCCAGGGCCGCACCTAAGGTGTACGCCCAGCAGGCGTTTTCAAAACAGATGGGTTGAATGCTTCTAACAATTTCAGCCACATCAATGCCTTTTTCATCACAAATAGCCTTTGCTTCTTCTAAAGAGGCAATGCCGTTGGCAGCTAAAACTTCTTCAATTTTAGCGATTCTTCGTTCATAACTTTCAAATAATGCCATGTGGTTTCCTCCTATTCTTTTCTTGGATCGATGTATTTGACAGCATCGTCGAATTGTCCGTATTTACCAGAAGCTTTTTCCAAAGCGGCTGCTGGTTCAACGCCGTTATTGATACTTTCCATCATTTTTCCAAGATGAACGAAGGAGTAACCAACAATCTCGTCGTTTTTGTTTAACGCCAATTTCTGGATATAACCTTCGGCAATTTCAAGGTAACGAGGACCTTTGGCAAGGGTACCATAGGTAGTCCCAACCTGGCTTCTTAAACCTTTGCCCAAATCTTCAAGTCCGGCGCCAATTGGGAGTCCGCCTTCGGAGAATGCCGTTTGGGTACGGCCATATACGATTTGTAAAAACAATTCCCGCATCGCGGTGTTAATTGCATCACAAACTAAATCGGTGTTAAGTGCTTCTAAAATCGTTTTTCCGGGCATAATTTCAGAGGCCATCGAAGCTGAATGAGTCATTCCCGAACAACCGATGGTTTCAATCAGACATTCCTCGATGATGCCATCCTTTACATTAAGGGTTAGTTTGCAGGCGCCTTGTTGCGGGGCACACCAGCCAATACCATGGGTTAACCCGGAGATGTCGCTTACTTCTTTTGCCTGAACCCATTTTCCCTCCTCTGGGATTGGGGCACAACCGTGGTTTGCATTATTACCAACGGTACACATTCTTTTAATTTCGTGAGAATATTCCATTCATTAGTCTCCCTTCAAAAATTACTCCTTATATTATAAACATAAAATTTCAAAAAAACAGGTAATATTTTGTTATTTTTTAAAAATGGAGAAAAATACCTGAATTGGACGAAAAGTTTAATTGAAGAAATAAGGAAACCGATGTAAAATAAGGCAAGAACCTAAAAATTAGATGAGCCTTATCTTTGGTTCGATAACTTATCTTAAACAATTGATTAAACATAATGATCCATAGTGGGTTCATTGATCTCAGGATTGATTTAAGAAGGGATGTAACGAATGGAATTACAAAACAAACTAAGTTCGAGATCAAAAAGCGTGGAGGTCTTGATGGCGGCGTATTTCAATCGTGAAAAAACGCTCGGTTATTGCAAGGCGTGTCCAAATTTTTCCCAGTACTGGTCCTGCCCACCTTATGCATTTGATGAAGCGATCTTTTTAAAACAATTTAAACATATGCATATTATTGGCAGGCAGTTTGAGGTGCCCGGGGAAGATCTGCGAAATGTTCGGGATCCGGAGGCGGTTATAAACTATTGTACCGACACGCTTCAGGCCATTAAGGTGATGACTTGGAAAACCCTGCTGGAAATTGAGAACGAAGTCGATGGTGTCGTCGGACTGATTCCCGGCAATTGTCCCAACTGTGAAACCCAGGGGATGGAGTGTGCCCGAAAGATAAACGAGCCCTGCCGTAATCCCAGCCTGATGCGTTTTTCATTAGAGTCTTTAGGCTTTAATGTGGCGGATCTGCTAGAATGTGAGATGAGTATGGCGATTCAATGGGGGGACACATACCGCTTGCCGGAGGTGCTTACTTCGGTATCGGCGATCCTCAGCAATGAAGAAATTCCCCAAAATGTGCTTGAAAAATATTTCCCGAATAAAATAAAATTGACGATCTAGATTGTGTCTGGGATGGGATTTAGCCGTCTCGGCCACAATCTAATTTGCGCTTAGGCCGTCGTTGTCATCTTATCGATAAACAGATAATGAAGCTCAAGATAGTTATGTAAACAAAATTAAACAGTATGAAGGAGAAAACTCATGTATTATTCAGCAGATATTGGCGTTATTGGTGGTTCGGGTCTCTATGAATTGTGTGCCGATGTGAAGAAAATCAAGGTCGATACCCCTTACGGTGAGCCCTCGGATGATATCAGCCTGGTTAAGGTGGGTGAAAAAACCGTGGCCTTCTTGCCGCGACACGGAAAAGAACATACCTTAAATCCTTCAGAAATTAATTACCGGGCCAATATTTTTGCCTTAAAAAGCCTGGGTGTAAAAGCGATTATTTCGCCCTGTTGCGTGGGCAGTCTTAAATTTGAGATCAAGCCCGGCGATTTTGTGGTAACCGATCAGTTTATCAATATGACCTCTGGCCGGAAGGATACGTTCTTTGAAAAACCAACGGTCAATCATATCAGCTCCGCCCATCCCTATGACCAGAATCTCCGCGTTTTAGCAATGGAAGCAGCGAAAGAGTGTGGAATTACCGCGCACTTCGGCGGCACCGTGGTGGTTATCAATGGCCCCCGTTTCTCAACCGTGGCCGAAAGCCGGATGTTTGCGATGATGGGTGCCGATGTCGTCAATATGACTCAGTATCCGGAAGGCTATCTCTGTATGGAACAGGAAATCCCGGTGGTCAACATTGCCCTGACCACGGATTATGATGCCGGGCTGGAAGACCATCCGGATATTAAACCAGTCACTAATGAGGACGTCATTCGGGTTTTAACTGAAAATGCCGAAAAAGTAAAAGCGCTGATCTTTAAGCTTATCGAAAAATTAGAGGTGTAGGCTTGAAACCAGTTTATTTAGAAGATGGGGAGCTGAAGCTGATTGATCAGACGAAGCTTCCCACTGAGTTTATTGTCTGTTCGTATACCGATTATCGGGAAATTGCTAAAGCTATTGTTGATATGATCGTGCGCGGAGCACCGGCTATCGGGGTAACTGCTGGCTACGGTGTTTATTTTGGGGCGTTGGAATATCGAAATGAACCCCAAGACGTTTTTTATGATAAAATGAAAGAAGTTTGCGCATTGCTGGCCGCCACCCGTCCCACCGCCGTCAATTTATTCTGGGCGATTAAGCGAATGGAAGACGTGATGGCGGCCAATGCCAATAAAGAACCGGGCCAATTGGTTGAGATCCTGAAAGATGAAGCCCAGGCCATCTGTGCCGAAGACATTCAGATGTGTCGGGACATGGGCAAACATGGGGCCGAACTGATCCATCAAAATGATACCATCCTGACCCACTGCAACGCTGGCGCTTTGGCGACCGCCGATTACGGCACCGCCCTGGGCGTGATTCGGGCGGCGCACGAAGCCGGAAAAAATATTTCTGTCTATGCCGACGAAACCCGGCCCTTTTTACAGGGGGCCCGACTGACGGCTTACGAGCTTCATGCCGATGGTATTCCGGTAACCCTGATTACGGATAACATGGCTGGCTGGATGATGAAACTGGGCAAAATTGATGGCGTTATTGTGGGCGCAGATCGGATTGCGGCTAATGGTGACGTGGCCAATAAAATTGGGACCTATTCGGTATCGGTACTGGCCAAAGCTCATGGCATCCCGATGTATGTGGCAGCGCCGACTTCGACGATTGATTTCGCCATGAAATCTGGCGATGAGATTGTCATCGAACAGCGGGACTGCCGGGAGATCAGTCATATTGGCGGGGTTCAGGTGGCACCGGA
>JAQUWM010000133.1 GCA_028692885.1 Acetobacterium sp.
ATCAGAAAAAATATGCTGTAAAATACTCATGCTTGAATTTTACACCAAATGAAAGATAAAGAAAACCCCAAAACCCCTCAAGATTGAGGGGCAGGGGTGTTGACGTGCCGTAGGCACTTTTTTATTTGGCTGGATGTCTTTTGTATTGCTTTATTTCGATTGGGCTGGTTGGCTCTTTTTTTATTTTTTGCAGGTAATACGAAGTTCATGAAGCTCGAAAAATCGTTGTTTTGTGGTGCTTTTGTAGATGCCGAAAATTATTTTCAAATCGAAAGGAGCATCAAATGCAAAATAAAGATGCCACAGCACTGAATATGGAAAGAAGTACTATGGTAAAAAAACTGGTTATTTCGGGAGTGGTGGTTGCACTCTATGCAGTAGTGATGTTGATGACGCAAAGCTTTGCCTTTGGACAATATCAGATTCGGGTGGCCACCAGTCTATACGCGCTGGCAGGAATTTATCCCTTTTTGATGGTACCATTGGGAGTTTCGAATTTTCTGAGTAATACCATCATGGGCGGGCTTGGTCCAATCGATATGATCGGTGGTCTGGTTGTCGGAGTGGTGACGGCAGGCAGTTGTGCGTATCTGAAGAAGATCAATGTATGGCTGGTGGGTTTGCCAATTCTCGTTTTCCCCACCTTGTTAGTGCCGATCTGGCTTTCATATCTGTTAGGGGTACCCTATCTGGTGCTGGTTATCAGTGTTGGTGCCGGTCAGATTTTGCCAAGCATTCTGGGGGTATTGATTGTTAAATATCTGGAAAAACCACTTTCTCAAATTTAAGGAGAGACAATGTCAGAAAAAAGAACTGGAATCGAAGACATTTCGTTATTAGGGAATCCGCAGGCTAATTACGGCTTTAATTATTGCCCGGAAATTCTGGAAAGCTTTGAGAACAAGCACCCAGATAATGATTATTTTGTGAAATTCAATTGCCCGGAATTTACAAGCCTGTGTCCAATCACCGGTCAGCCTGATTTTGCAACGATTTATATCGCCTATGTACCGGGGGTGAAAATGGTCGAAAGTAAATCATTGAAGCTTTATTTATTCAGTTTCAGAAATCATGGCGACTTTCATGAAGATTGCATAAACATTATCATGAAAGATCTCATTAAGCTTATGGATCCAAAGTATATTGAAGTATGGGGAAAATTTACCCCGCGCGGGGGTATTTCCATTGATCCCTATTGCAACTATGGAAAAGTTGGAACGGATTGGCATCAGGTAGCCAGAAATAGATTGGTAAAGCATGACTTGTATCCAGAAAAAATAGATAATCGATAATGAAAATTATGGACAGAAAAAAAGCAAAAACCTGTATCGCAATCATGCGATACAGGTTTTTGCTTTGTGTTGAACCAAGCTTAAAAAATACTGATGAACAGTGAGATCCGCGGTCAGCTCTGGATGAAAGGAAGTCACCACCATGTTCCCTTGTCGGGCGGCCACAATATGATGATCAACCCGAGCCAGAATGTCAACGCTGGCGCCGACACTTTCGATATAGGGTGCCCTGATAAAAACCATCGGGATTGTTCCGCAGCCATCAAATTCAGCCGCGGTCTGAAAGCTGCCAAGCTGGCGACCATAGGCATTTCTGCGGGCCACCATATTCATCGTGCCAAAATGAATGGTGTCATCTTCAGCAATCTGGCCCGCCAGCAGAATCAGTCCGGCGCAGGTGCCCAGCACTGGTAGGCCCGCTTCAATGCGGTCTTTCAGGGGTTCAAAGAGTGCCAGCTCCCGCAACAGTTTACCGATAACGGTGCTTTCGCCCCCGGGAAGAACCAGGCCATCCAGAGAATGGTCGGTCAGATCCGATGGTTTTCTGATTTCGATGCAATGGCAATTCAATTTCTGGAGCGCCTTGATATGTTCCGCAAAGGCTCCCTGAACGGCCAGCACCCCAATTGTGTTCTTCATCAATGCCCCTTTAGATGCCGCGTTGGGCCATCAACAGTTCAATTTCCTGCTCGTTAATGCCCACCATGGCTTCACCCAGATCTTCCGAGAGTTCGGCCAGCAGTTTGGCATCATTGTAATTGGTCACCGCTTTGACAATGGCCTGGGCCCGTTTGGCCGGATTGCCGGATTTGAAGATGCCGGAGCCGACAAAAACCCCTTCAGCCCCCAATTGCATCATCAGCGCCGCATCAGCCGGGGTGGCAATGCCACCGGCAGCAAAGTTCACAACGGGCAGTTTGCCGGTTTCATTGACCAACTGAACCAACTCATAAGGAACCTGCAGATCTTTGGCTACCTGGAAGAGCTCATCTTCTCGGGTATTTTGAATCATGCGGATCTGCTGGTTGATCAGGCGCATATGGCGAACGGCCTGAACGACGTCGCCAGTGCCCGGTTCACCCTTGGTGCGAATCATCGAGGCGCCTTCGCTGATCCGTCGCAGGGCTTCGCCCAGATCTTTGGCGCCGCAGACAAAGGGGACCGAAAAACTGGTTTTGTCGATGTGATAGGTATCATCGGCGGGAGAAAGCACTTCGCTTTCGTCGATATAGTCAATTTCGATGGCTTCCAGAATCTGGGCTTCGGCAAAGTGACCGATCCGCACCTTGGCCATCACTGGAATGGAAACCGCGGCCTGAATACTCTTGATCATTTTGGGATCGCTCATCCGTGAAACCCCACCGGCTGAGCGGATATTCGCGGGAATCCGTTCCAGGGCCATCACGGCACAGGCGCCGGCTTCCTGGGCAATGCGGGCCTGCTCGGCCGTGGTAACATCCATAATCACCCCGCCTTTTAACATTTGGGCCAGGTTTTTGTTTTATTCATAGCGATTATTCATTTGAGTATCTCCTCGGTTTGATTTTTAGTTCTGCAATGTGGTTTGCTTTATTGTAATATAGCTCTGATATTGTTAAAAGTATCAATAAATATATAAATGATAGGATCAGAATGAAATTGCGGAAAATTGATTGACAAGACAGTATCGTGGGTATACTGAAATAGAAAGAAGTTTTGCTGTGGCAAATTGAGGAAAAAATAATTGCAAAAAATAAAAAAAGAGGGTGATTGATGATGCAGCAGGCAGATTATGAAGCGCTGGGAATAGGCTTAGAAAAACCCATCGAAAACTTATCCGTTGCTGATGTTTATATCGAGCTGAAAACAAATGCGGAAGGTCTGACGTCTAAGGAAGCGGCAGCACGATTGGCGCATTTTGGTGAGAACAGTATTCAAAAAAAGAAGGGTAAACCACTGATCTGGAAATTTCTGGCCAATTTTACCCACCTGATGGCGATTCTCTTATGGATTGGCGGCGTGGTTGCCCTGATTGCCCAGCTGCCCCAACTGGCCATTGCCATTTGGCTGGTCAATGTCATTAATGGACTATTCAGTTTTTGGCAGGAGTTTCAGGCCGAAAAAGCGGTTGAAGCGCTGGGACAACTGCTGCCGACCTATGCCCGGGTGGTCCGGGATGGTAAAGAAGTCAAAATTCTGGCCGAGGAACTGGTGCCCGGCGATCTGATTATTCTGGCCGAGGGCGACCGGATTTCGGCCGATAGCCGTCTGGTTGAGGACAATGATTTCAGAGCTGATCAGTCGATTCTGACCGGGGAATCCCATCCGGCCCATAAAACCAAAGATGTTGGTCATCGGACTGACCTGGGTCGTTCGGAACAGCCCAACCTGATTTTTGCCGGAACCAATGCGGCTTCGGGGGCCTGTAAGGCGGTGGTGTTTGCCACCGGGATGAATACCGAATTCGGTAAAATTGCCGATCTGACCCAGAACATGGTGGAAGTACCCAGTCCGCTGCAGCTGGAAATGGGACGGATCACCCGGCTGGTTTCAGCGATGGCGATCAGCATGGGGGTCATCTTTTTTGTGCTGGCGGTTCTGCTTGCTCATGTCAATATTACCGAAAGTTTTATTTTCGCCATGGGGATGATTGTGGCCTTTATCCCCGAAGGATTATTACCCACGGTGACCTTATCCCTGGCCATGGGAGTCAAGCGGATGGCCAAACGCAATGCTTTAATCAAACGCTTATCAGCGGTCGAAACTTTGGGCTGTACCACGGTGATTTGTACTGACAAAACCGGAACCCTGACCCAGAATGAAATGACGGTTAGTGACTGCTGGATGGTCAATCAGCAAATTACGGTAACCGGGGTTGGTTATGCCCCGGAGGGGGAAATAATGGCTGGTGAGACCGTTATTTCACTGGCCGAAAACCAGGATATGCGAAAACTGTTGCTGGCCGCCAGCCTCTGCAATAATTCCCGCTTATTGCCGCCCTCCCCGGAAATAAACCATTGGAATATTCTCGGGGATCCTACCGAGGCGGCCCTGGTGGTGGCCGCCCGGAAGGGTAAAATTGATCTGGACGCGGAGCTTTCGCACAGTCCGCGGTTACGGGAGCTGCCCTTTGAGTCCCATCGCAAGCGGATGAGTACGATTCATCAGGTATCCCGTGATATCTCAGATCTCGAAAAGCTGGCCTATATCAAGGGGGCACCCAAAGAGGTGTTGGATTTGTGTAGCCATTATCGCAAAGACGGTGAAGATGTGGTGATCGATGAGGATACCCGTAAGCAGGTGATGGCGGCCAATGATGACTATGCCCGCAAAGGACTTCGGGTTTTGGCAGTAGCGATGCGGATACTCACCAAAGACATGGGTTTGCCCGAGCGTCTCAGCGACTATACGCCTGATCACATTGAAAACAATATGACCTTTTTAGGTCTCACGGTGATGGCGGATCCGCCCCGGGTGGAAGTGGCAGCAGCAGTTAAAAAATGCCATCAGGCCGGGATAAAAATCATTATGATTACCGGGGACTATGGCTTGACGGCCGAAAGCATTGCCCGGCGGATCGGCATTATCGATGGCCCACAGCCCCGGATCGTCACTGGTGTTGAGCTGGATGAAATTGATGACAAGGATCTTAAAAAAGCCCTAACTGAGGAAATTGTCTTTGCCCGGGTGGCACCGGAACAAAAGCTGCGGGTAGTCACCGCCCTCCAGGGGATGGGTAATGTGGTGGCGGTCACCGGTGATGGCGTCAATGATTCGCCGGCGCTTAAAAAGGCTGACATCGGCATTGCCATGGGGATTTCCGGAACCGTTGTGGCCAAGGAAGCCGCTGATATGATTCTCACCGACGACAATTTCGCCTCGATTGTCAATGCGGTGGAAGAAGGCCGGGGGGTATACAACAATATCCGTAAGTTTGCCACCTATATTTTAAACAG
>JAQUWM010000032.1 GCA_028692885.1 Acetobacterium sp.
GTTATTGGCCGTTTTAGTTGCTATTCCGGGGTAGTTGATCAATAAAGTTTGTTGTGAGATTAGAGTGAGCATATTTATTCGTGTTATTGTATAGATTTACAGGAGCCTTTGTTTTTCGGAGGTTTCCTTGGCACTGGGGCTTACAATACGACTTGATGCTGTATTTTAGTCTTTTTTCAATAATACTCGATTTTTGCAGCAAGATTGCAAAGATTTTGGGCCCATTTCTGCTGTTCAGCAACAACGAATAAGCGGTGAGCTTCAAGCATTATCAGTCGTTCGGGGATTGTCTGATCGCCTTCGGCTCTCAAATCGGAATAACACAAAGTAGGGCTTGGATTCAGTACATCTGATGTTTTGCAGCAATCAACTGGGCATTCTGATCATTCACATCATGGCCTGATTTTTAGCCATACTAAATCTACTTTTTATTCTTCCCTTTCAATTTGACCTTGTTGCCATCGACAGAAATTTCTTCAATACTTCTCAAAAAGCTGGAAAAACGGCTGAAGCCATAATCATGGATATTAAAGTGCTTATGATTTGTTTTTAAAGCCTCATGTATTTTAGACAGGTTTTCAACAATCCCGCCGCATTTTGTGATCATCTCGACTATTTCATTTCTAACCGTCATGAAATCCACATCATTTTTCATCTTAACGAAGACAGTTCCATCCTTTTCTTCAATGTAAATTTTGGGAAATTCTTCCCGAAGAAAAACATTGAGTTTGGTATAACCATAATTTCTGACATCAAAATCAGTATATAATTTGCCCAGTGATGAACCTACCAGTCCCAGGGTTACATAATCTGCTTCTGCAATCATGTCTAATATTGATTCCTGAATTTGACTGATAGGGGTAACATTAGATTCTGTTGTCTCAAGCATTTTGGCATTATTTTCATGTTGACGATTCTCGATAATCGCTTCGATCTTGGGCTCATCCGATGCGATCAAATCAAGATGGACAAATTTGTTGCAGGCTTTGGTCAGCGCCAGAGGGGTCTTTGATTCCCCCATGCCAATTACATACGCTTGCGATTCTCTTAATCGCATGGCCAATTTGGTAAAATCACTGTCACTGGTGACAATGCAAAATACATCAATATTATGCGAGTACAGCATATCCATGGCATCAATCACCATGGCCATATCGGTCGCATTTTTTCCCTTCGTATAATCAAATTGTTGAATCGGCTGGATTGAGTATTCCAGTAAAATATCTTCATTCCAGCCATAGGTTTTTTTCCAATTACCATAAATCCGTCGGATTGACACCGTTCCAAATGCATTTAATTCTTCAAAGATGCTTTTTACATATTTGGCACTGACATTGTCGACATCAATCAATAAAGCAATATTGTTCTCGTTCACACTATTCCCGGTTTCTAAACCATCACAAATCGCACAGCATGCCAGATGTTCAGGATTCTCACTTAACCCGAAGGTCAAAGAATAGCGTCACAGGATCGTAATCCGGGTTAAACGGATGTTGCCAGCCCCCGTATAGTTCCTGTTGGCTCATAGAAGCCTGGATTTTTCACATCCTTTCTTTTTTAAGTAATTATTTTTGAATCAACGAGTATTACTGGGCTTCCCTCAGCCACTCCCTAACCAAATGGGACTTGTTTTCAAGCTGCACAAGATTCAAACCTTATAATCTATGAGTTTTTATCGTATTTTTTAAATCTGCTCCAACAGGGTTTTTCTGGGATAAAAACCAAAACGCTCATAAAAGCTGAAGGCTTTCTCGTTGCCCACTGCCACCGACACGGTTTTAGAGTGCGCCCCCATCTCATCCATCCAAGCGATGGCATTGCTTAGCAGCTTTTCACCGAGACCCATCCCCCGATAGTTTTCCAGCACATATAAAGATTCCATTTCAGCATCACCGGAAAATTCGATCCGGGAAATACAGTACCCGACATTTTTGGCCGTTTCCTGATCAACTGCAATCTCAATTCGCAGCTGCCCATTTTTTACCTTTAGGAGCAGATTTTTTTACGCATTTCGAAAGTGAACTTTTTTAGTTGTCGCTGCGGATTTCATTTTATCATTTACAAGATCCTCTTTTCAACGACTTTCGTTAAAATAACTACGCCATTATTTTTGTAAGATTTTTTCTATTGACAAAAGTATCTCCAGCTTGTAGAATATAAAATATCACTTGATATGTATCGTATGTTACATATCGTACAATAATTTTTGAAAGGAACGCATACAATGCCACCTAAAATTAAAATCAAAGCGGATGCCATCCTGGATGTGGCTCTGGAAATTACCAGACAATCCGGCATCGACGGTTTAAATGCCAGAGAAATTGCTAAAATATTGGGATGCTCGATCCAGCCTATCTTTCGGACATTTCAGAATATGGATAATTTAAAAACAGCCCTATATCAAAAAGTTGAGGATTATTATAATACCTATATGCTGGCGGGCATGAATCACCGCATTCCCTTCTTAGGGATGGGCTTGGCTTATATAAATTTTGCCAGCGAAGAAAAGAACCTCTTTAAGCTGCTGTTTATGTCCGAATCCATTACTGTTGACAGCCCCATGGACATGATTTCCGGCGATGATAATCAGGAAGTGATCGAGCTTATTGCCGGAATGACGGGGTTAAATCACGACCACTCAAAAAAACTCTATGTCGATATTTGGCTGTTAACTCACGGGATCGCCTCGCTGGTGGCAACCAATCACTGTCAATTTAGTCAGCCGGAAATCGAAACGATCCTGATGGATGCCTTTAAAGGCTATTTGGATTTATTTACCAAGAAAGAAGAGGAACCATCATGAGACTATTTTTTTCAAGCCGTCACCCCTTGCGCAGTGCCATTCTGTTGGGACTGTTGCCGATTTTATTTGCCACTGCCGCCGGCGTCATCAGTGTTGTTTTCGGGTTTAATGAGACCCAGACGCTGATTACTCAAACCTTAGCCTTTTGCATCTCAATTCTACTGGGACTGCTGCTGGTGGTCCGTACAAGACTTGGGTTTGCGGCCTTTGGTTTTGGGAAACCAGAGCCTAACAGCCGTCCCGTTGTCCTCTATTTTTTGCCGCTTTTAGTCATGGAGCTGCTACCCTTTCTAAATGGCTTTGATCAGAATCTTTCACTTTCACAAATCGGACTTTTATTTATCTTTGCCGCCGTCGTCGGGATCAACGAAGAATTATTTTTCCGGGGCTTGATGTTTAAAATACTCCAAACAAAAGGCGTGAAATATGCCGTTATTACCTCTTCGCTGTTGTTTGGCGTCGGCCATGCCTTTACCGCCCTCAGCGGCAGTGACCCCCTTTATGTAATAATTCTGATTGTTTTTGCCGGACTGTTTGGTCTGATCTGTGCTGAAATTGTGGTGCTTACCAAAAGTATTATTCCGGTGATTATCTGGCATGGCCTCCATGACTTTATTGCCAACATCACCTTAGAAACCGGGACTACTTTAAATATGACGTTGCTTTTAGCCCAAACTGCCATTCTCTGTCTTTATGCCATGTTCTTATGGCGAAAACTGCACTTTGAAAAAGTGGAGTCCCTCGCTTAAAACCAGATACTCTATGTTGATGCATTTGACATTCTCAGCACTGACTTAGCTCTTTAAATGCAGGTGTTTTAAATACCTCCAAAATGATAACTAATTAATAATAGGTGAGTGTGATGAAAAAAAACATCTCTAAAAATGAACTCGCAAAGATTCAGGAACTAGTCGGTAACGTTTCTGAAGAAGATTTGAAGTATGTTGATGCCTTTATTTCCGATCAGCTGGGAATTTTCATCCCCAGTGTAGGCTTCTGCCAGTATGCCATTCGAGCCGGGCATACCCACCCCTCCTATTCATTCGTGGTTTTTTTCACGGAGAAACAGAATTTCCTGGAAACCGCTATCACTCTGCCGGAAGGCCATTATTTGGGGGCTTGTTTATCTCCGGATCTTCCTCATCAAGAAGAAGAGACTGACACCTTCACCCGTTATGCAGCGCTATTTATCGATCGGAATTTTTTTTAGCAGTTGCGCCTGAATTATGTCGCAACTGAACCGACTCAGCCCTATTTCTGGCAGCAATTCCCAATCTCGCCAGATACTATGACTGATATCAAACGCTTTATCGATGAATGTGAATGTTCCAAAAGAACTGCCCAACTCTATCTCAATGCGCTAGCCGAACTGATCACCCATGGTCTGCTGCGGGGACTCTATCCCGGCGACGATCTGACTCAGCCGACGGTAGTAAAACTAGACGTGGCGGCGGTCATCGATTATATGGAAGATCATTTTAGTGAAAAGCTGACGGTCGCAATACTGGCACGGAAGATGGGGCTGTCGCAGTCCCAGTTCACCCGACGCTTCAAGCAGGAAACCGGTTCGACCCCGATGGACTTTTTTCTGGCGCTACGCATCAAAAAAGCTCAGAAACTGCTGCGCAGTGGTTCAAAAGCCATGACTGAAATCGCCCAGGATTGCGGTTTCGGCAGCACCGCCCATTTTTCTGCCGCCTTCAAAAAACACACCAATCTCAGTCCCAGCGTCTATCAGCAGCTCTATCAAAAATCATAACAGTAGGATCTTGCAAAGCCATGCGTGTTTTTTGAAAGCAATCATCTTAATTTATCGCTATAGTATTCATAAGAAAATAAGTCAAAAAATTAAGATGAGGTGAGTAAAATGAACAAACAGGAAATGTTAGCATTAATGAACGCGAACCCGGCGTTTTTTCTGGCCACAGCGGATGGGGATCAGCCGCGGGTCCGGGGCATGCTGCTCTACCGAGCCGATGAAAAGGGGATTATCTTTCATTCCGGCACCATGAAGGACGTTTATACACAGATCACAAAGAACCCCAAGGTGGAATGCTGTTTCAATGATTTTAAAACCGGACGCCAGTTACGGGTTCGGGGCCAGCTTGAAATCGTCAATGACAATGCCCTCAAAGACGAAATTGCCAGTCATCCCAGCCGGGCTTTTCTAAAACCCTGGAAAGAAAGCGGCGAACTGTCGGATTTCTATAAAACCTTTGCCGTTTTCAAAATGACCGATGGCGTCGGCGTGACCTGGACCATCGATACGAATTTTGAGCCAAAAGTGGATGTTGTTTTATAATTGAAAAAGGCTTCCTAACAGCTGAAACATAATGACGATCACTTCTAAAGTTGAGCGGCGGAGCCACATTGATTAGCGGCGACCGCCTCTTGGTCAACCGGAGCGGCATACATTTTATCGCCTTCTTTGCTTTACACTAAAACATCCGGTTTTTCGTTAAGCGTATGTACACGGGGCGTTTTCTCTAAAATGCGTGCAACCGCTTTTTCATATTTCCTGATCCGCTCCCGGTCTTTCTCCGATGGATTTTTTATTCTGGTTAAATTCATATTATCAGTTATATCTGCCAGCTTCACCTGACATGCGGTTTCATCATTCAACACTCTGCCAATGAATTCATCATAGCTTTCTTCATCGCGCTTTGTCAAACAGTCCAACACATGAATAACTTTTTCTGAAAACCCCTGTTTACGAAGATCTTCAAAGGTAATATCGGTATCCTCAACGACATCATGAAGCACCGCACATATTTGTTCCAGTTCATTGTCTCTCATTAGCATCACTCTAAGCGGATGCAGGATGTAAGGTGCACCGCCCTTATCAACTTGCCCGGTATGAGCAAGTGCCGAAATTTCAATCGCTTTGTTCAACATTTTATGACCTCCTGACAATTAATCAATCGACCTCAATTGCGAGATCAAAATAATGCTGGCCTTCCTGATCAAACCCATATTTGATCACATTAGCCATGGCTTCTTCGACCGCCAGACTCAGCCCTCCAACTGCCGGGCATTGGCAACCCCGGTCAAGCCGATTATCTGACTTTCCTAGGTGCATCGGCATTAGCAAGGCCTTTGGTATTTCCTTTGGAATAATGGCCTTTATCACCTTTGTCTATGATACCCTGGATGTCTGTACCCGTCTGGGTCGCTATATTTTTCAGGAAATCACCCATATCAAAGGCTGGTCTGGACGGATCATTTCAACCGTGCTCATCGGTGGGATTCCGCGACGCTGATGTCCATCAGCTTAACCGATCCAATCGGGAAACCGGTGGCCATCTGAGTAGTGATTGAGTGTATGCCGGCACTTGTTAATTCTGCTCTTTAATCAACTTTCCTTAATCGCAATGATCTCATTGATAAAGTCGATCATTCCGTCTTCGACCTCGTCACGAA
This sequence comes from Acetobacterium sp., assembly GCA_028692885.1. Taxonomy (GTDB): domain Bacteria; phylum Bacillota; class Clostridia; order Eubacteriales; family Eubacteriaceae; genus Acetobacterium. The sequence goes on from JAQUWM010000032.1 coordinate 6,224, forward strand.
TATCCCGATAGTTGTGGATTTCATGGCGATACCCGGAATAAAGCTTTGTTTTGACCTGATTTCCGCTATCAGCTAGCCAGTTTGAAACCGCATAGACCCCTTCGCCGTAGAGTCCCACCGGATCCTGATCACCGGCAATATTATAAACCGGAATCGCAGCCGGTACTTTCTCAGCCCACTGGGTTCCGATAATGGTTTCAATCATCATGATAAAATCGTAGGTTGAACGGATATTCGGTGGGCTTGTGAAATTGTTGAAAGGGTCATTGGCATGATCAGCGACGATATCCGGATCGCCAGCGATCCAATCATTGGGGGTCAGGGGATTATTGATGCGACCAGTCATCCATTCAAAAAGGACTCCTAAATAACTGGGATCGATTTCTTCGCCTTTGCCCTCATCGATGCACTTTTTCAGTGCCGCAGCCAACTCCTGGGTCTTAGGAAAAATCGACGAGGTTCCGCAGATCAACAAACCATCCATGCCTTCTCCATGGGCCGCGGCATAAGATCGGGCAATCATCGAACCCATACTATGACCATACATAAAATATGGAAGTTCCGGATATTCTGCCTGGACCATTTTGCGAAGACTGTGTTCATCTTCGGCCATGGTCATGTAGCCTTTGTCGCCCCAATCACTCCAGTTTCCAGATTCAGCGGCGGTTTTACCATGTCCGACATGATCATCTGCTGCAACGACAAACCCGGCCTCATTGAGCTTGAGTATCATATGCAAATAACGTCGCGAATGTTCTCCAAAACCGTGGACAATCTGAACAATTCCCCGGGGTTTGCGAATCGGCTTGTAAATCCAAGCCTGAATTGTGTCCTTTTCGTTAAATGATCTGAAACTTTTTTCTTCAAATGCCATTATAAACCTCCTGTAAATTTATTATCAGGCTGACTAAACAACCGGATGGTCGTATCAATCAGTCATGCCTTCTTCATCATATCATGTACTTGGCCTCATTCCCACCAGTGATCGCCAACCCTTGAGTGGCTAATGGGTATCTGATAATGTTAGCATAGCACTTTAGGAAAATTTTATCAACATACTAAATTAAGTGTAACTAAAATTTAAATACGCTTGGCCAATCATCCTGATCATACCAAACAATAGTTGCTTAAATCAACCCCAAATCTGACACATATCCTCAACAAAAAAGTTCATCCCTCTTGTTTCATTTTAATTATTTGGGTAACTAATAATAGTAAATAGAAAGGTGTGGAATCATGAAGCAACCGAAAAAAATGCGGCTTCCGTATATGAACAATGCGACAGCCATTTTATTGACCTTGGGGATCAACCTGGTCATTATGGTGACGCTCAGCTGGGGCAAGCGCTTCGGCCTGGCGGATGTTCTGCTTGATGCGGCGATCTGCGGAGTGATGACCTCGGTGATCAACGTCTTTTTTGTACGCCGTTATGTGACTCGAGCCCTAGAAAACAAGACACTGCCGGCCAATCTGCCAGTGAGCCGGATGATGATGCGCTTGCCGAAAAATCCGGCTTTATTTGCGGCACTCTGTGCCCTCTTTTTTGGTATTGTGACGCCGGTGATCAACGGGATGATCTTTGTATTTTATAATTTTGAAACCCTACTGTTCGGGCAGATGCTGGTGTGTAAATTGGTCTATGCCTGTTTCCTCAGTGCCAAAATTTTAGAGGTGGCGATTTACCGGTATGTCCAGCCGGATGTCACCGGGATAATCCCGGCGGCGGATCTGCCGCCCTCACCACTGGTTAAACCGCCATTACCTCATATCAGTTACTTTCAGCAGCTCTACAACAGTTGGCTGACCGATTTTGGAATGAATATGGTGCTAGGGTTGGTGCTGGGGGGAACCATTATTACCAGTGAGGATTACGTGATGATTGCCCCTACCCTGCTAAGCGGTATTCTGGTGGGGGGGATCATCTCGGGGATCATCATCACCTTTATGGTGGTGCCGTCCCTGGCGAAAAAGCTCGGATCATCGGTGGCGAATGGGGAAATCCCCCGATTGCCGAAGCGAAATCCATGGGTGGCCTGGCTGCCGAAAAACAACTGGCTACTGGCCGGTACCCTCTGCGTTCCCATAATCTTGATCACCATGACCGTTTTTACCGGGGTGCTGACCTTCTTTAATTTTCAATCACTGAACTTTTTCCAGTTTTTCTTTATTCGCACAGCCTACACGGCGGTGCTGGTCAAGGCTCTGGTGCCGCTGATGCTGATTCGTTATATGCAGCCCCAAAATGAAAGGAGACAAAATGTTTGAAAGGTTGAAAGCGCCTGGAACGATCGGTCGGCTGACCCTGAAAAATCGGGTTTTTATGCCAGCCATGGGGGTTTTTATGGCAGCTCCCGGGGGTGGCGTAAATGACGATATCATCGCTTTTTATGAAGCTCGGGCCCGGGGCGGTGTCGGCCTGATCATCACCGAGGTGACCCGGGTCGACGGCGACGCCGGAGCTGGGGAGCCTTGCCAGCTGGCAGCTTATCGGCCCTCGGATGTCATCGGCCTGCAGCGGATTGTTGACACGGTGCATAAGTATGATACCAAAATTTTTGTGCAACTTCAGCATCCTGGTCGGGAAGCCTCGGTGATGATCACCGGGGTTCAGCCGGTGGCTCCGTCGGCAGTGGCCAATCCCGCCGGGGGAGAGATGCCTCGGGCTCTGAGCACCGAGGAATGCCAAGAACATGTGGAAAAATTCATCAAGGCCGGGATTTTTGTTAAAATGTCCGGGGCGGATGGGGTGGAACTCCATGGCGCTCACGGCTATCTGATCAATGAGTTTTTATCCCCGGCTATGAATTTCAGAACCGATCAATACGGTGGCAGTTTTGAAAACCGGATGCGTTTTGTTATCGAGATTATCCAGGGCATCCGGCAGGCCTGCGGAGCCAGCTTTCCGATATCGGTGCGGATCAACGCCGAAGAAATGCTCGCTGGGGGCATTGACCTGACGGAAGCGAAGAAAATTGCGGTGGTGCTGGAAGCAGCCGGGGTCGATGCCATTAACGTCAGCACCTATTCGATTGAGTGTATCGAACCGGGCACCTTTCCCCAAGGCAATAAAAAGCGCTTATCATTGGCCATCAAGGCAGTGGTGCAGATCCCGGTGCTGGGGGTCAGCAATATTAAAGACCCGGCTGCGGCAGAAGCACTGCTAGCCGCAGCGGCCGTGGATTTTGTCGGCGTCGGCCGGGGGCATCTGGCCGATCCGAACTGGGTCAACAAAGCTTTTTCCGGCCGGGCTGAGGAGATCCGCCAATGCATCGGCTGCCTGGGTTGTTTTGCAGAGATTGTCAAACTCCACCGGATCAAGTGCGCGGTCAATCCGATCACCGGCCGGGAGCGAGAATACGCCCAGCCGGAACGCAACGGTGGTGGCCGGGTGGCAGCGATTGTCGGCGGCGGGCCGGCGGGGATCGAAGCGGCATTAACCCTAAAGGAACGGGGCTTTGAGCCGGTGATTTTTGAGGCCGGGGATCGTCTCGGCGGAACTCTGAACACCGCCGACAAGGGCTATGGCAAAACGATGATTACCGCCTATACCGATTCGCTGATTACCCAGGTACAAAAGGCCGGGATTAAGGTGCGGTTGGGTGAGGAGGCCTCCGTGGATAAGGTCAAAGTTCTGGCACCGGACTGGGTCTTTATTGCCTGCGGGGCCGAGCCCCTGATCCCGGCTATCGAAGGCCTGGATGGCGAGCAGGTGGTGACCGCCGAGGAGGTTTTGCTGGGGCGGGTGTCTCCCACCGGCAAGGTGGCGGTGATTGGCTCCGGGATGACCGGGCTGGAAACGGCAGAGGTACTGGCCGCCCGGGGCTGCCAGCTGACTCTGGTTGAGATGCTGCCGGAAGTGGGTCCGGGGATGTACCCGACGGTGGTGGCCGACGTGATGGGACGGATTATCGAAAGCAAGCCTGAAATTCTCACGGGTCATCAACTGTTAAAGGCCACGGCGGCTGGGATTGAGCTTCGCCGCATGGCCGATCAGCAAATCATCACAGTTGCGTCGGACTGGATTGTCCTGGCCCTGGGGGTCCGTCCTCGGCAAGCAGTGATTGAAAGGTTTAAGAATGCATTTGAACATGTCTGCATCATCGGCGACGCCCGTTCCTGCGGACGGATTCTCGAGGCCACCCAGGACGCCCACGGCAAGGCTTCAGTGGTAGCACCATCTTGGGACTGATCATGATAAAAATTCAAGGAGGAATAAAAAATGTACGGATTTGATAATTACTTTGCCGGCAAGACGGCAGTGGTGACTGGCGGAGCCTCAGGCATCGGCAATGCTTTGGCCGAAACGATGATCCAGAACGGCGCCAAAAAAGTGGCCATTGCCGACTTTAATAAGACCAACTTGGAAAAAGAAACAGCTCGACTGGAAGCGGCCTATCCGGGTAAAATCATCGGCCTTTTCTGTAACGTGACCCTGGAGGACAACGTCAAGTCGATGCTGGCCGATGCGGCCGAATTCTTCGGCGGCCGGATTGATCTCTTGTTCAACAACGCCGGAGCCGGTTTATCCGGCAGCTTTACCGAGCTGACCAACGAGGACTGGCAGGCGGCCTTTAACCTTAACTTCTACGGCGCCCTCTATGGCATCCGCCATGTGCTTCCTTATATGGAGGCCCAGGGCAGCGGTCAGATTGTTAACACCATTTCCGGTATCGCCTGGTCACCGATGGCCCTCCAATCCATGTATGCTGTCACCAAGTCGGCGCTCAATATGCTGGGACTGACCCTGCGGTATGAACTCTGGGACGACCATATTAAGGTTAACTCCGCCACCCCCGGCACCACCGCTACTGCCATTTTCGCCACCGGCGGCGTGACAACCCCGGATTATGCCCAAACCCCGATGCAGTCTGCCACCCGGATCCTAACCGGGGTCCAGCTCAACCAACGGCTGATCTGTGGTGATGATAACGATGTGGAAGGATCCCAAAACGCCTTGAGTCCCGATCCGGCGATTCAAAAAGGGCTGGATGACTATTTTCTCGAAGTTGCCCGGGATCGCAAGCAGGGAAAATTCCGTTTCTGATTCAAGGCGACGGCAGCGCAGCTACGTGGTACTTAGCAATTACTTACCAAACCTCATTTTGTAAAGGAGAAGATAATGCAGGCAAGTTATTTTATCGCAGCCGAAGACCTCGGCAATTTTATGAAAGGCGGTGCCATGAACTGGCAGTATGGCATCCAGTTTTATGGGCTGACCAATTCAGATAAGGCTCGGAGCATGGTTCCGCCACCCCTGGAAGTGATCGAAGAAAACGGCGAAACCATCTTCTATGCCTATGTGGTTAATATCCGGGAGCCAACCTTTGCCCCCTGGTATATGGAAGGCGGCATCGGATTGATGGTAAAACTGGGAGACAAAACCGGGGTGTATTTTCTCGGACTGCAGCTGTCCGGACCGGGAGCGCTGATGGGAGCCTTCTCTGGTCGGGAGAGCTCGGGACTGCCCAAAAAACTTTGTGACCGCATTGTCGTTGATCGCACTGGCGATACCGGCCGCTGTATCATCGAACGAAAAGGGGTGCGGCTGCTGGATATTGGGATAAAAATCGGTCAGTATAACGATCCCAGTTTTTCCCAGCCCCAGGAAGGTTGTACCCGGGAGCAACCGATTGTTACCGAAGGGGGTTGTCTGCTTCATAAATACCGGATCGGAGTCCAGGGATTTTCGGATATGGAGATCGTTTTTTACAACAGCCCCTCCCGTTTTTATTCCTGGGAGCCGGCCACGGCGACCATTGCACTGGAGTCCTCAATTGACGATCCCTGGGGTGAGGTGGTTATCGACAAGGTGCTCGGTGCCGGCTGGATGGTCAGCGACAATATAGTATCAGGGATGGATACCATCTACCGCTATGAGGATCCCGGAGCCATTACCCGGGCGATGCAGAACCTGTTTGCCGGCCGCTACGATCAATGCACCCTGACTAGGGAGCATCAGCAGTACGAATAAAAATCCACAAAAAGACCCTGCTAGTAAATCGACAGGGTCTTTTTTAAAGTTTTTGAAGAAAAGAGCTTCTTAATTTTAGCATTTTTTAAATTGCCTTCATCGCTATCTGAGCGTTTTTATCGCTGACTAGCTACAGGCTGAAACCTCCTGCTTTATAGCTGAAGGGTCAACTCTTTGGAATTTTAATAAGTGGTATCTGCACAACAAAGAACCATCGCTCTGATCAGTGACATCAAAGCTCAGTATATTGGGATAAATTTTTAGAGATGGCCGTTTTTTGGGGGGTACAGGCACCGCCACGTCCTGTATCTCAAACAGCCTTTGATCTTCCTACTGCCACAGCTCCGATCAGCACCACCATAAAGATGACTGCGATAGCAATCCCCCAGACTGCGGTCGTTTGTGAATCAGCGTATGCCGTCGGATTACCGGTCATAACACCATAAGGTTCGCCCATCAGCCGGTGAGCATAACCTTCCCCATTGCTATTTTGGGCAGCGGTCATTTCAAAGCTGGCGCCATTCTGGAAGATCATCACATAATCCGAGCCGCCAAAGAGGAAATAGCCCAGCATATCGCCTTTTTTTACGACCGTCCCGGGTTTGATCTGATCCTCAAAAAGAACTGAAGAAACCTGGGACATCCCCACTGGGAGCAGGGCTACCAGACCATAATCGGCAGTTTCAATAATCACACAGCCCCGGGTTTCGACCGCCTGCCAGCCATAGTCTTCGGCATTAAGCATATAGCGGTTGGCTTCCGCGTCCCAGTAGGTAATCCCACCGACGGCATCGTCCTGGTAAATACTGCGGACTTCCCGGATCGTTCCCCCCACCGGAAAGTGGAAGCGATGATAATCCTGAACGTTCAGAAAGGTGTGGGTTAAAACCCCGCCGGCAAAGGCATCGCTATAATTACTACCAGCGCCCAGTAATGACGGAATTGAATCAAAGGTCAGCGATTTTATTTTCACCCCGTCCCCGACGACCCGGGAATCCCCGTCGATCTGCCAGACCCCCTGAGGGACTGAATCAGCCGGAGCCACCACCACTGCATCATCCTCGGGCGAGGCAATCGGACGGACGGATGGCGAAACCAGATAGCGGCTGAAAAAATCATTAAAACTATGCCAATTGGACGGGTCTTCATACCAGCCATTTTGCAACCCGAAATCGGGATTATTATAGGCGGTCTGATAATAGCTGTCATTCCAGGATGCCCATTCAACTATTTCTTCTAATCCTGAAATGTGACCAAGAATCAAATAGGTAAAATAGGCGTGGGTTCTTCTGAACACCCATATGATAGGCGGCAATGGCCGTTCGGCGGTGATGGTTCTTAAGTAAATAATTGTATAGATCAATTGACTTTGTAAATGAAGTAATCAGTTCTTTCAATGTAATGTTCATCATTACCTCCCACCAAGTTTCAGTCATTAAATTTTACGATTCATTATCCTAACACCAGTTTACACGGATAAAACCAATTCGTCAATGCATACAATTCCGGCCTTTCTTCGCCTTACGAAAACTGGTTTTCTTCTCATTAATCGAGCTAACCGTTAATGATGGCTACCACCGTACAAAAAAAGAACCAACCCTGCTAATTCCTTCGTTATCAGTGTGATACCTGCCACCGGTGGTTTACAGGCACCGCTTTTTTTGACCCTGATCCCCCCCTGTACGACCTTATTTTTGCCTTGGTTTTTAGGCCAGACACAGGTGCTCATCAGCCCGACGGACGAGGCTGTCCAGTTCATCGCCTTCTTCAAAGAGGGCCACCCCAAAACTGCAGGACAGATGGCCCAATTCGGCAAAGTCATGAGCGCCGATCAGCAGATTATTTTCAACTACCTTTATGAAAATTTACAAATCTTACTCTGATTATTTATCCCTGAAATGGATAAATATGTTACAATAGTTCAAAATAAACACAGGGAGAATGAATAAATGAAAAAGAAGCAGCACTTAGTCGTATTATGTTTATTGTGCATCACTGTAGGCTTGTTTACCTTGGGATGTCAACCGCAACAAACAACCGAGGATGCTAAGTCAGGATTAGTCACCCTGGAAAGAAGAGATGAGGGCTATTTTTATGGCGAAATCGATTTATCACAAATGACCCACACCCAAATGGGCGAGGAGTATGCTAAAACCATTGTTGCGGTATTCCCCGATTATGAGCAGCATGTCGATTCAATGTTGAAGGATCAGTTTGATTTGCTGGCCGCCGCCAAGGAAAAGATCGGCTATGATCTAAACTTTGAATTATGTACTACCCGAGCTACCGACATCCAGCGCAATATACAGACCGAGTACCAGGAAGAAATCGCCGGTATGCAGACCGTCTTTGCTTATGACCAGGATGTTCTGGGAGATGGTAAGCTTTCTCAGAATGAACTGCTGGTTTACCAGCTGTTCGGCGATGTCATGCGACCCACCCAATGCTCTGGAGCCGCCGCCTTTGGTGATGCCTCGGCCACTGGCACGACCATTGTCGGCCGTAATCTCGATTGGGATCTGCTTCAACACGATGATGCCTCGGCGATGCATACCGTCCTTTACATTAAAGATGGCGATCAATCGATGGTGATGTTTAATATCCTCGGCTCATTGGTTCCCATTTCCGGCTATAGCGATGATAAAGTTTTTGTCGCTTCTCTGGATGCTGAAACCCTGGCTCCCTACCCCGACACCAACGATAAGCGATCCTATTTTTTTGATTTCCGCGAAGCTCTGGCCAATTCTAAAACCCTGGAAGAAGCCGCTGCCTATCTCTCAACCGAAACCTACACCATGAATCATCTGGTCTTAATGGCTGATGAAGATAAGGCTCAGGTTCTTGAGAACAACATCGGCAGTCCCGGTCGGGGTCTGCGCAGCTGGGATTCTACCTTGCAGCCCGGAATGACCTGGGGTATCAAGGACACCATTGCCACCGTCAACGATTTCCGGCTAGCCGGAAATTATGCAACCCCAGATGACGATCCCATTGATGATCTACGCTTTGAAAGCTTCCGTAACAATATCACCACTGCTTTAGCCGCGGGAAAAATTGATGTTGCCAAAATGAAGGAAATCGTCGGCTACAGCGGCACCGATGGCAAGCCTGTTCCCTCTGGGGCGGTCTTCCGGTCGGATCATATCCCCAGCATTCAGTCGATGGTTATCCGCATGGATACTCTGGAAACCTGGATTGCCTTTAAGCCCTCCGGTGCTAATCCCCTCACGCCTACCTACGCCGAAATTTTTGCTAAAAATCCCTTTACTGAGGAGCAAAACTAAGGCTACCAAAGACACCAATCAGTCAAATTTTTGTTTCTTTTTCAGCATCGCATTGTTATAATTATAATAATCGATAGCGATCAGAAAGTCTCAGGAACTAAATGCTGAAAGTAACCGCTTTAAGAGATGTTGTCCTCATCAGTTTAATTGAATCTGGCACCGTCAGTTTATATCATGCATGCTCAATATGTTGAATTAAGTTTTAACACCGCAACCAAATTTACAAACCAAAAGGGGGGCTTACCATAACCTATTTAGAATTGATTTTGACCGCTATCGCTGTCATCTTCGGTCTTGATTATGCCGTGAGAAATTTCAATCAATTGAATAAAAAGCTGCGCAGAGCCCGGTTTTCGCTTGCCTTCGCAGCAAAAGAACTCCTGATTCTTGTTACTGCAATTGTCCTTACCGTCGTTACGCTCAATTTGCTTGACAGTCTAACCATTACGCCCTTGATAAACTTAACGCGCTTAATCTTATCGCGGCTATTCATTGCTTTTTTTATCATGGCCTTTATTCCCACCATATTTGTGCTGATATATAGCTTTTGTGCCTTGTATCGTTACCTTGAAAAACGTTCGAGCCAGTATCGATTAGAACAATATAACTTAAAAAACGGTGATAATTTCCGTTCCGATCCGGATTTTGATGCCGCCGATACCAACGTTTATACGCAAGTTGCCTTAATCTTCTTAGCGAAATATAACAATCCCTATGTCTTGCGATCATTAAACGATGACCTCCGCGAACTGCTCCTTCTTCGGGTTATGTCGCAACTCCTGCGCACTCAGACGATGGCGGAACTGGCCTCGGAAAGCCATGAAACCTGGGATCTGTCAAAGGTTCGGGGTATCCTTTATGCCCCTCATTTCAGGCTGATTAGCGGTTATCTGGGACTCCATGTTCATCTGGTTTTTTGTATCGTGTGTATTATGGTTGAACAGCAAAGCAATCCCATCTACCGATGGATTGTACAAAGATCCAATCATCAATAGACAGACGAATCAATAAGCCTCACCAGCAGAAACAATTTTTATTTAAGCAATTTGTGGCCAAATGTCATTCGGCCTTAAGGGATGGTTTTTTATGCTCTCGCAAGTGACTTCTTAAGTTAAGCATGCCTAGCACCGCCAATGCAAATTGATTTATTGAATCATTTAATGGCGGAGAGATAATGATTCAATTGAATTTTTTCAAAAAAAAGCACTGGATTTTACACCGGTGCTTTTTTTAATATCTATTTGCTGATTTTCTTCAGGATATTGTTGCAGGTGCTCGAGCATCTGCAACAAGCCGTGTTATTCTGCTAAAATTTCTACTTTTCCGGTATCAAGATCGTACTTGGCACCAACAACCTTTAGCTCGCCACTTGCGACAAGTTCCTCAACAATTGGACTTTTTTCTATATCCGCAATGGTGTTTTTAATATTTTCATCAATCGCTTTTTCATAAACCTGGTCTTCAGGAATGCCTGAAGCCGTCACTTTTTCAACCGCTGGTTTGATTTTTTCAACAATGGAACCAATACTGCCTGGTGCTTCTCCGCCTTCCATCGTTGCTTTTACCGCACCGCATTTTTCATGACCCATCACAACAATCAGCGGGCTGCCAAGGTGTTCCGCAGCATATTCAACACTTCCTAGTGATACCGGATCCATAATATTTCCGGCTACGCGGATTTCAAACAAATCGCCCAACCCTTGATCAAATATCTGCATCGGAGGCACCCGCGAATCAGAACAGCTTACAATAACTGCAAACGGAAACTGTCCCTCTACAGACAAGTTTTCACGTTTTGCTTCACTAATATCCTTCGTGGTGGTTCCGCCACTTACAAATCTTGCGTTTCCCTCTTCAAGCAACTTCAGCGAATCCTCTGATGACACATTTTTCATTTCATCAGTCGGTTCATCATTGGGACTGGTTTGGCTTTGTTGGGTACATCCGACAAGGACCATGCTAAATATAAACACAAAAATTACGCAAATAATGTATTTTTTCAGTTTTTTTCCTGGTTCCATAAACATCCTTAATTTCTCCTCTTAATTTAGTTAGATTGTCGCAGTGCTTAAGTAAATATTGATTCATTTTTTACATGACACAGTTCAAAAATTTCGTTCGTATTTCTGAGGTCTGTGTTCGGTTTGATTTGTGGCATCCTCCTCCCCTCTTTCTCGCGTCGTTATTATAACATTATCATCTTCATTTTGCAATGGAAAACGTTTCAGATTCATATCTTTCGCTCAGTGAGCAATCCTTTTTCTCAAATACCAGGACTTCTTTTCCACTTTTGGTTGCGCCATCTTTGGCCTTCTGGAGAGTATTTTTTTAATACCTTAGTTAAGTTTACCTGGCACCGGGAGGCGAAACCGGCACAACTGCCCATTTTGGGCCTTTTGGAGGCGCATTCGCTCGCATGATTGGCTATTGTGTTGCTTTAGTCTGCCAGATCGCCACCCGCTCATCCGGAGCGACATACATTTGATCGCCTGCTTTAATGCCATAGCTGTCATAAAATGCATCGATTGAGCTGAGCACGGCATTGACGCGTACCGCTGCCGGGGCATGCACATCGGTCAGTAAATAATTCTTTTCCAGATCCGGGGTCGAAAGTTTTGCCCAGATCGTTGCCCAGTTGGAGTAAACGTCTTCCAGGGATTCGCCCTGTTTTTGGGCTACCGCCGTGACCGTGGTTAAGGCGCCCAAATCAGCAATATTCTCTGACAGGGTCAGAGTACCATCAACCGAATCTCCGGTTGAAATAGTATAGTTCCCGTAATAAGCAATGATTTTCTGGGACAAGGCGTCATAGTTTTGATATTCGGCATCAGTCCACCAGACAGCGTAATTACCCTTCTCATCATATAATGATCCATTTTTATCAAAAGCATGACTGATTTCATGGGCAATAACGGCGCCGATCCCGCCCAGGTTTTTACCGTTACTTTGCTTCTCATCAAAATAGGGCGCCTGTAAAATGGCCGCCGGAAAGACGATTTCATTATTCGCCGGATTGTAATAGGCATTGACACTCTGGGGGGTCATATACCATTGCTCGCGGTTGACGCCTTTTTTATAGTCATCATAGTCAAATTGTCTGGTTGCCTTCTGAAGTTCAACCGCATTTGCCAGATAACTACCGCCTTCTTCTGGCGCCGTCACCTGAAGATAGTTGCCGATGGTCGTCCATTGATCGGGATATCCAATTTTCAGATCCATAGTGTCCAACTTCAGGATGGCTTTCTGTTTAGTCCCCGGGCTCATCCAATCCTGAGCGTTGATGATTTCTTTGTATTGGTCAATGATCGTCGCCACCATGGTTTTAACATCCTGCTTGGCTTTTTCGTCAAAGTATTTTTCGGCATAGATCTTTCCGAATTCCCACTCCAAAAACGATTCCACCTCGTCAAAGGCCAGCCGCTGATCGGTTTTTTTCTCAGTGGCGCCATCTAGTTTCATCGCCATCTCGAGTTTAAGATCCCGATAATCAACCGGTGCATAGTTGGCCAGATCATTTAACAGCACAAATTTTGTATACGCTTTCAGCACTGGCAGATTTTCTTCGGTAAACAGCCCATTGATCTGTTTGATGGCATCGACTTCGAAGACCACATAGTGATCCTCTCGAGAAAGCCCCTGAGCTTCCAGATACTTTGTCATGTTAATATTTCCGTAAAGAGCCAGCAGTTCATCATAGCTATAGACATTATAGTAGCGATCCGGGTCATAAAATTCATCTGGTGCCAAGGCCTGCGAGGCCACTGCACTGGCAAAAGCATAAACCGCTTCGGCATTTTGCCCGGCAGCCCCTTTTTCCTCACCGCTGAGCACCAGCATATCCCGGATGTACTCTTTATAGGCGTCGCAATATTGCTGCATCGAATCATTTTCCATATATTCTTTACCAATCAAAGCATCCATCGATTCAAAGCCAACGATCATCGTGTCCGAGTTCATATCATCCTGATAATAGCCGTAACGAAGCAGGCTGGACTCCCCGATGGCCGATAATGCGATCAGTCCATCCAGATACTGATCCAAATTTTGAGCTGATTCAATCTTTTCAAGATAGGGTGCAATAGCGGTCAAGCCCTCGGCATTGCGAGCGTCGAGATCGATGGCGCAGGCATATAAATCGCTTATTTTCTGCTCACTGCTGCCCTTGGGATAGGTTTCCCCGCTGTTTGACAACTCGGTGACAATCTCCTGAAGCTGACCTGATGTTTGCTCGTCCAATTCATAGAAGTAGTCCCACGCTCCTTCGGTTGCCGGGATCGTCTTTTCCTTTAGCAGGTCATAATTAATGGCCCCATAATAGTCCTCTGACACACTCGGTTTAACTGTTTTATCAGCATTTGAATTGACACAGCCAGTTAAACTGACAATGAATAAAAAAATGATTACCATGGTAATTTTCTGAATCGCTTTGTTGTTTTTCATTTCATCTCCTTTGTTTTGGGGATCAGTTTTTTTGTAATTTGTCCACTGCCGCTAATCAATCTCTACGATACCAGTCGAAACTGATCGGTTCTGACATTTTGAATTCCAGTCTCGAACAGTTACGGATCATGTCAAATTCTTTTTTCTTTAGCGCATAGTGATCACGATCAGAAAGCCGTAAAAGCAGCTTTTTATGATCGCTGGTTTCAATATAGTATTTGGTATCATCGGACCATCCTTTGTTGATTTTCTCAACAATGCGCCACTGCTGATAATTTCTAATTTCTTCAAAACATACAACCCTCCTTGTCAAGTCATTCCCGGTCACAAGGTAAACACTCAATAAGCCAATAATCAGTATACGCAATACTTGCTTTTTTTCATTTCTCCCCCTCGCCTATCGGATGGGTCTACCATTCATCAACGCTTTACGCTAAAAGATCCGGTTTCTCATTGAGTTTATCCGGGATGTTATCAAGGATATTCTGGATACATCCGGCTTTTTCCAGCATCAGCATGGTGTCCCGATGGGGATTGGCATAGATTCCCGGCCAATCGTATTCATCATATTCCAGGCGATTCTTAAACGCTAGGATCGGTTCGCTGAGTGAAAATTGAGCATTGACACCCCGTTTATTCCCCCTGGCGTCCAGCTTAATCCAATGTTTTTCAATAAAAACAGCATTATAGGCATGGACACAATACCCCAGGGAGTCATCGTCTGCCAGAGTAAGATGCTGAAAACAAAAGCCGGCAGGGATCTCCTGGGATCGCAGCAGGGTCGCCAGCAAATTGGCTTTGGCATGACATATACCAGTTTGGTGGATCAGTACATCCGATGCCCTTGCCGTAATCACCTGGGCATTGCAGTCAAACGAATGGGGAATTTCATCCCTGACAAATTCATAGGCGGTTCTTGTCTTTTCGACATCATTCATGCCTGCTGTAAATAGCTGCTGTGCTTTGTTCTGGATTGCCAAATGATGAAAATCAATCATGTCAGTTGCTAATAAAAATTCTTGTATCATTCTTAGTTTCCTTTTGCTTTTTTTCTGTGCTATTTTTTTAGGTGCCATTGTCACTTACATGCATAGTATTCTATTTGATGATATTTTGCAAGTGAAGCATGGTATTTTACACTTTCAATGAACAAAGCATGCAGCTTAACGTTACTTAATTCGTCGCTAGGCGTTGTTCTTGATGACGGTCATTTTTATGAAGATTTGACCTTGCGAAAAATGACAAGTCTTATAGCTCCGATGTACTCAACCTGTATGATTAAATTCTCCCGCCCCCGCGATTGCGATCGGGCTGATCTTTTTGCTGTTAGTCACCTTTGTCATCAAAAAAGAACACCACCAGTTGGATAAAAAAACCGTGGTGGGGCTGGCATTTATCTGTTTATTGCCCTTTGCCATCAATGATGCCTGGGGCTATCCGTTTGCGGAAATGTCGTTCCAGACCATTTTGTGTATTGGCTATTACGGGGTCTTTGTCTCGTTTATTTCTTATGTCCTGTGGTTTCGGGGGATTGGAAGGTCGCGGCCAGCAACGCGGCGATTTTCACCAGCGTGGTGCCGGTCAGCAGCATTATCGTGGCCGCCATCCTGCTTAATGAAAAAATCCAGCTCAGTCATTTGCTGGGGATGAGCCTAATTGTCTGCGGTATTCTGATCGCCATCCAAAAACCTCGCGCCAATCCCACCGAAATTGATAGCAGCATTGCATCATGGCCATTCTTGTGTTTATCGAGAAAAAAGTTTATAATTAAGAAAAAATTGCAGTTGTCGAAGGGGACGAGGACCATGGCGAATCAAAATAATTTCAGGGAAACAAAATCCTCCAGCGAAATAAAAGCACTAAAAGCAATCTTATCGGTGTATATCATTCTCTGCCTGATTATTGCCGGGTTGAATTTTGGCTATGTCAGCCGGGCCACCCCGGAAGTCGCAGCATTTATCACCTGGCTGTGGGGATTTTATGAAAACTGGATCAAGACCATTTTTATTGTCCTGGGCAGCTTTCTGACGCTGCGGATTATCGGCTCATCGCAACGGACCGTGATGCGAAAACGCAATCTGACCGGTTTTATCGTGATGGCTCTGGTCGTTCATATTCTGGGGCCAATAATTTTAGATAATCAGGAGCTCTACTTTTTTGCTATGCCGTTGCCCTGGACCACAATCCCCCTACAGCTGATGGACCCCGGCACTGCTTTTTATCTAAAATATCTGCCGATCTTTGGCCTCACCGGGATCTCCCTGGCGCTGCTTTTTTATCTGATTGTCACCATCGTTGTCCTGGTCGGAACCCTGCTGCTGGGCCGGCGCTGGCAGTGTTCGACACTGTGCCTGTTTAATGGTTTTGCCAGTGAGGTTTTTGATCCGGTGATGCCCTTGCTGGGGCCCCGGAAAAAAGTCAAAGCTCCTGGTTTAAAACTGTTTTCCATCCTGCGCTGGCTGTTTCTGGTGATCGCCGTCGGTTTTACCGCCTACTGGGTATTATATCTACTGGGCCTGCCGATGATCAACAGCGATGCGGTGGCAAAAATCGAAACCTATAAATACCTTTCCGCCGAGCTGCTGATGGCAATGTTTTTCTGGGTGGTCTTTAGCGGCCGCGGCTACTGTTACTATTGTCCCCTGGGAACGGTGGTGGGCCTGCTCGGCAAGCTGGTTGGGCAGAAAATAACAGCCGATCAGAGCAACTGCATTCAATGCGGACACTGCAATGCCACTTGTCCGATGGCCATCGATTTAAAGACCAGTGCCGCCACTGGCCGCGCTGTTTCCGAGCTGCGCTGCGTCGGCTGCGGTCACTGTGTTGATAGCTGTCCCACCGAGACTCTGGCTTATTCAACCCAGTTTCTCGAGTTCTTAAAAAACAAGAAGAAATAACCGTCAACCTTAGCAGTAGCAGGTCGCCAGATTAAATCCGTAGGCCTGCTTTTTTATGCTTATTATTTAATATACCTGGCACCCTAGATGCAAACTTTAAATTCTTATTTCTTTTTAAGCGTTCCATTGCTATAATCATGATAACAGATAACTACCGGAAAGGCTCTGGAAAAAATGATGAACGTAACCGATTTAAAAGATTGTGTCCTCAAACGAAAAATAAAATGGACGGCTCATGTCGCTCAACGTATTCAAGAGCGGGATATCAGCAAACATGATATTACCCATCGCATTGTTACTGGTGAGATTATTGAGCAGTATCCTGAGGATTACCCCAACCCCAGTTGCCTTATCTTTGGTTCAACCATCAATGAAAGCGTTATCCATGTTGTTGTCGGATTCGATTTCGATTTTATCTTTATCATTACAGCTTATTACCCCAATACAAACAAATTTGAAGCTGACATGAAAACAAGAAAGGAGTCATAACCATGTGTTTTTACTGTAAAGGAAATTTATTTGATAGTATCACGACCCATGTTGTGAATTATAAAAACTGCCTGATCATTATAAAAAACGTGCCCTGTGAAGAATGTGAACAATGCGGCGAAAAGTATTATAGTGACGAAACCATGGAAACCCTTGAAACGATTGTAACTGCTGCCAAAAATTTGGCCGGCGAAATTTCTGTGATCGATTTTCATCACACAGCAGCTTAATTTCGATCTTCTATTTGCCCTTCTGAATGAACGGGAGGGCAAATAATTTTGATTGCCATGGGGGTTGCTGCTGTTTTCGGAACCACGCGGATAGCCATGCGTTTTCAAACAAACTCCGGTTTTAAATCTTCCTATGCAAACAGCGGAATATCGCACAAATCTCCAAAATAATCATAAATAATGGCTGAGTGTCTTTGGGTCATGGGGCCAATAAGTTAAGTGATAGGGAAACCTCCAAGGCATGGCACCGGGAGGCGAAGCCAGCACCGTCAGTTTTTAGTCTTTTGTGTTGCTTTTAATATATTCCTTTACTGTATCAGCGATATATGCCGACTGAAAATGAAAGATATAATGACCACAATCCAAGTAATAAATACGGGATCCGGCCTTCTCTGAAAAATGCTCCTGATGAGAAATCCAGTCAGCTCCCATTTTCTCCGTTGATACAAATTGAATGATATCAACCTTTGGTATTCCCTTTTCATTAACTAGCTTTGAACTTTGGACTGCTGCCAGTCCTTCAGTTTGGATATCGATATTCATAGCATTCTTATAGAGCAGGTATTTCAATTGCTGGTTTTCTCTATCAGAAACCCAGTTGAGTGTTGCGTCATACACTCCGGGAATGCGTTGTACACCCATCCATAATAAAATTTTATAAATCCCGTCAATAATCGATGGCTTAATCTCTAGATTTAAATATGTTTCCGGGACAAGCATATCCAAACCGATGATTGCCTGTATTTCCTCAGGATACATTTGAGCCCAGTAAATCGCCTCGAGGCCGGAATAGGAATGTGGTAGCAAAATATACGGCCCACTTTCTCCGGCAAGTGAAAGAGCCGATCGGGTTTCCTCCAACACTGAGTTGACATCTCGATCAATATCTACAATCTCCGAATAACCATAACCTGCTTTCTCAACAACTACGATGCGATAGTCATCCGAAAGTTTTGAATACAATAATCTGAAATCATAAACCGGAGCAATGGTACCCGACCCTGACATAAACACCAACGTCGGCTTGTTTTCACTGCTTCCTTCTGCATAAATGTGTAATTGATGCCCATTGACTTCGACCATTACACCTGGCGGTTCCAATTTACTTTCCTCTTGCGCCAACATATACCGATGATACATACCAAATGCAAAAATGAATAAAATAAGGATTCCGATTAATACCATAACGCTCTTTAAAATAATTTTCATTACTTGCTTTACTTTCATTTCTCCCCCTTGTAAATAGGATGGCTCTATCATAAAAAAAATCGTGAGTAGCCTAACCGCTGTTTGGCTATTCTCTTCAGAAATGTTTTATTTTATTACCCGTGGTTCTTTGATGGGACAGCACATTTGTACTACTCGCCACCTTCTTGTCTGCTATGAAGCGGATTATAAAAAGATTACTGATAAATTTATTTAAGTCAGCTTAGACCTGGCACCTAAGCTCAACAAACTATTTTATCTGTTCCAACAAAGTTTTTCTGGGATAAAAACCAAAACGCTCATAAAAGCTGAAGGCTTCCTCGTTGCCAACTGCTACCGTCACAGTTTTAGTATGCGCCCCCATTTCGTCCATCCAGACAAGGGCA
>JAQUWM010000134.1 GCA_028692885.1 Acetobacterium sp.
TAACTCTTTGTAAATTGGGTTTCCAAACTCGTTTATTGTGTTTATTTGAATGACTAACCTGGTTGCCACTAACAACGGTTTTTTTACATACAAAACATTCTTTAGCCATGACATAACCTCCCTTACGATTACCTTTTATAAAACAAGGTGTATTATATCATGAAAATAAAAAATAAAGCAATAGAAATTTTGACTTAAGTGGAATTATTATGTAAAATAAGTAAATAATAAAAGAAGGAGTAATTTAATGAAAGTAAATAGTGAACTAGGATATATTGATATTACTCGAAAGGCAATTGCAGATATTGCTGGAAACGCTGCGATGGAGTGCTACGGTCTGGTTGGAATGGCACATAAACGAGGAAAAGACGGCTTGATTGAAATTCTTTCAGGCGATCAGGCCAATAAGGGTGTGGGTGTAATCATCGAAGATGATCACTTAGTAATTGACCTATATGTCATTGTCGAGTATGCGATAAAAATTTCGGTTGTCGCTGAAAATATCATATCCAATGTAAAATATCGGGTCGAAAAAGAAACATCATTAAAAGTGAAGCGTATCAGTGTGAATGTAGTCAGCGTGCGTGTGTAAATGGAGGACAGAATGAAAACCCAGACAATTGACGGTGAAATGCTCATAAAAATGTTTCGTTATGGGGCGAAAAATCTCGAAATCAATAAACGAATTGTGGATGAACTCAATGTTTTTCCAGTACCGGATGGTGATACCGGAACGAATATGTCACTTACTTTTAGTCACTCAGTTTCAGAATTTGATAAGATTGAAAAACTGAATGTCTACAGTGTAGCCAAGTCGGCCTCATCAGGCGCTTTGATTGGTGCCCGGGGGAATTCAGGCGTAATCCTTTCGCAATTGCTGAGAGGATTTGCAGAAGGCTGCAAAGCTCAGGAAGATCTGGATATCCCATCATTAGCAGGTGCTTTAAAGTTGGCAGCAGATGTGGCTTATAAGGCGGTCATGAAACCCACCGAAGGAACGATTCTCACGGTTGCCCGAGAAATGGGCGAGTTTGCGATGGCGAAATACAACACTTATGACAGCCTGGAAAACTTTATTGCGGATGTCATTTATCATGGTAAGGTTACATTGGAAAAGACCCCGGAGATGCTGCCGGTGTTAAAAGAAGCTGGCGTGGTTGATGCCGGCGGACAGGGCCTTATTTGTATTGTCGAAGGGGCTCTAAAAGCATTGCTCAACGAAGAATTGGGGATGGAGTTGGAGATTAAACCAAGTAATCTGGACAAGTTTGTCGACGATTCTCATATGCGGCCTGAAGATATTACCTTTGGCTATTGTACTGAGTTTATTATTCAGGAAGCCGTAGAAGTGGATGAAGCCGAATTGAGAGCGTATTTGGACACCCTTGGAGACAGCGTTGTTGTTGTTAAAGATGATGCCATTGTCAAAGTTCATTTACATACTGATAATCCTGGTCTGGCATTGGAGCGAGGCGGCAGTCTCGGTAGTTTAATCCGCATCAAAATAGACAATATGCGCGAGCAATTTGCATCTAAGGGAAGCAAACCGGATGAGGTTTTGATTCCCTATGGGTTTATTGCGGTTTCACCAGGAGAAGGATTAACGAAGCTGTTTAAAGATCTTGGGGTGACCCGGGTTATTTCAGGTGGTCAGACGATGAATCCTAGCACCCAGGATTTTTTGAATGAAGTGGATAAACTAAATGCCGAAACTATTTTTATTTTTCCCAACAACAGCAATATTATTATGGCCGCTAAACAGGCCAGTGAGATTTCTGATAAACAGGTTCACGTGATCACTTCCAAAAATATTCCTCAATGTATTGCGGCGATGTTGGCATTTTCTCCCGAAACAGCGCCAGAAGAGAATGTGTCAGCGATGTCGGAAGCCATTAACCATGTGGCGACAGGAGAAGTAACCTACGCAGTCAGAGACACGAAAATCAACGGCTTAAAAATTAAAAAATCGAATGTCATCGGTATTACCGGGGGCGAAATCAAGTTCACCGGAAAAAGCATTAAGGCTGTTACCGAAGAACTGCTCAGTGATATGGTCGATGAGGATAGTGAGCTGATCTCGATTTATTACGGAAAAGATGTTACCGAAGAAGATGCCACTAGCCTGGCTGGGGAGCTGTCCGAAAGTTTTGATGAATGCGATGTAGAAATGCATTATGGCGGACAGCCTCTTTATTACTACATTGTATCAGTGGAGTAACATTAAATCGAAATTCATTTAAAAGATAAACATGAGGAAAAACCATGAAATGGGAAGATTCACTGGAAAAAATAAAAGGCGTTGGACCAAAGCGGCGGGAAGCCCTGGCGAAAGCCGGAATTAAAACGGTGGGTAATCTATTGTCCCATTATCCGAGAAAATACATTGATCGCAGTGGTTTTGGAAACCCAGAGCAATTTTCTGAAGATCAGGAAATTTCCTTTAAAGCTACTGTCTTAGATCAAGGCCGGCTCAATCGGACTCGGGGAAATCTTTCGATCTTTACAGTGCCGCTGCTTTGGGAAGATAAAAAATTGTCGGCGGTATTTTTTAATCAACCTTATTTAAAAAGCACCTTCCAGGAGAATCAGGATTATTATTTCTATGGCAAGGTTAAAAAAGCCTATGGCGGCACAAAGATCATCAATCCCCAGTTTGTGATCGCCAGTAACCCGGGTAATTTTTTTGAGCTGACACCAGTGTACCGGAATATTCAGGGGATTCCTGGCAGTATCATCCCCAAAACCGTGAGTCAAATATTTGCGGGCGAGCTGGAGGTTCCGGATTCGATGCCAGCGGAGATCCGTTTATCTGAAAAGTTATTGGATATGAAAAGCGCCTTAAAGGCCATTCATTTTCCCCAAAAGGCAGAAGATGTGATTCAGGGAATAAAGCGGCTCAAATTTAATGAAGCGCTGAAAATAAATATGGGGATCATGTCCGGAGCTCGGGAAAAAAGGTACTCGGATATTGACATTAACCTGTTTGCGGGTTTAGAATCCTTTATCAACAGCTTGCCCTATGATCTGACTGCCAGTCAGCGATTGGTAATTGACGACATGATTGCTGATTTAAAAAGTGGCCAGGTTATGAACCGGTTGGTCCAGGGGGATGTGGGTTCCGGGAAAACCGTTATTGCGGTAATCGCGGCCTGTCTGATGGCACAAAATGGCTATCAGACGGCTTATATGGCTCCCACCGAAATATTGGCTCAGCAGCATGGCCGCAGCTTTAGTGAGCTGTTAAAAAATACTGGCATTACCGTGGAAGTGGTGACCGGAAGCCTGAAAGCCAAGGAAAAGCGTGAGATTCTTGAGCGGGTTGCTCAGGGTCAGGTATCGGTGATCATCGGTACCCATGCCTTGATCCAGCAGTCGGTGGATTATTATAATCTGGGGCTGGTGATCACCGATGAACAACATCGCTTTGGGGTTAAACAACGGAGTCAGTTAGCATTAAAGGGAAACCTACCCCACACCATGGTTATGAGCGCTACGCCGATTCCCCGAACATTGGCGTTGATCCTCTATGGCGATTTATCGGTTTCCTATATCGATGAACTGCCGAAAGGTCGGAAACCGATTAAGACCTATTGTTATAATGAAGCATCACTACATAAAATTCTGGGCTTTGTTCAGGAGCAAATGTCAAAAGGTCGGCAGACTTTTGTGATTTGTCCATTTATCGAGGCGTCAGAAGAGCTGGAAGAGGTTCGCGATACGGAATCGGTCTATTTGGAGCTGCTGCAAAAAATTGAGCCTGAATTTCGGATGGCATGCCTGCACGGTCGCCTGAAAAGCGAGGATAAAGAATCAATCATCCAGGCATTCAACCAGGGTGAGATCGATTGTCTGGTCGCAACCAGTATTATCGAGGTTGGTATTGATGTGCCTAACGTCAGCACGATGGTGATTCTCAGTGCTGAACGGTTTGGTCTATCCCAGCTCCATCAGCTGCGTGGCCGGGTGGGGCGAGGAAACCATCAGTCTTTTTGTTTTCTGGTCACCAATTCCAAGAGTGAGGATACCCTCGCTCGGATGAAGGTAATTGTGAACAATCGCAATGGTCGAAAGATTGCCGATGAGGATTTTAAATTACGGGGGCCGGGAGATTATTTTGGTTTTAAACAGCACGGCTTGCCGAAACTCGGTTTACTTAATCCCACCGAAGAACTGGCCTTGATAAAACGAACCAAAGAAATTGCAGCGATTATTTTTGAATCAAACAATGAGGAAATGATGACCTTTCGTAACGACGTACTGAAATCATTTTATATCGAGATAGCCGATATATCATTTAACTAGGAGGAAAAATGCGAGTAATTGCCGGCGAAAAGCGTGGGAAAAAATTGGTGACGATCACTGGCGACAAGATCCGGCCAACAGCTGACAAAATTAAAGGGGCTATTTTCAACAGTCTCCAGAATGACATAAGAGAAGCAGCTGTATTTGTTGACTTATTTTCAGGTACCGGGGCGATGGGTCTGGAAGCATTGAGCCGGGGCGTGGCGTGGGCATATTTTTTTGATCTCTCCAGTGAGAGCATAAAAACAACAAAAAAAAACATCAATCTGTTAGGTTATGAAAACCGCACCCGGGTGTTTAACCAGTCGGCCCGTAGTGGGGTGGAAATGCTGGCGTACAATAAAACCCAGTGTGATATTATCTTTATGGATCCGCCCTATTGTCAGGTCGAGGAGATTTATCAATTATTAGAAATGATTTCTGAAAAAGAAATTCTTTCTGAAAATGGAAAATTAGTGATAGAAACAGAAAAATCTGTTATAATGCCATTAGTAAAAAATAAATTAACGTGTTACAAGTCAAAGAAATACGGTATCACAACAATTAGTTATTATTCTAGGGAGAATTATGAGCACAAAAATTGCAGTTTACCCGGGGAGTTTTGACCCCATAACAAAAGGGCATCTTGACATGATTGAAAGAGCAACAAAAATATTTGATAAGGTGATCGTTTGTGTGATGGTTAACAGCAGCAAAAATTATCTTTTTACCTGTGAGGAACGGGTGGAGTTGATTAAGGATGTTCTTTCTGGAATCGAAAACGTTGAGGTTGATTTCTACAACGGACTCCTGATCGATTATGTCAGAATGAGAAATACCAATATCATTGTCAAGGGGCTTCGGGCTTTTTTGGATTTTGAATATGAGTTTCAAATGGCATTAACCAATAAGCATCTTGATAATGAGAT
>JAQUWM010000135.1 GCA_028692885.1 Acetobacterium sp.
CGGGATTCGATCTTACATAAGTTTAAGGAAAACACCGAAAAGATCCCGATGATTTCATACAACGCTCCGGGACGATGGGGCAGATGAAAGGCAATGCTGACCCGAGTGGGATTCTCAAACAGTTCAATAGCCCGCGAAATCACCACAAATCGGGTCACATTGGTTTGCGAAAAGTTGATGTTTTCTGCCAGCGTTTCCAGACCATGAATTTTTCCGGCCCGTTTACTGGCGATGGCAGCCATGGTCGGGTCGTTTTTTTCGGCTACGTATTCGGCGGCAATGGCAGTATTGAAGTAAGGAATACATTTCCAGTCGGGATAGTCCTTGAGGAATTCCTCTGATTGCGAAAATCCCTGAGGATGGGAATAAACCTCGGCAATGGTCTCAAAGCTGGCACCCTCTGGTGCCAGCAGACAGTGCCGGGCTTTAATCTCTTCTTCGCCAACAATATAGTAGCGATACTGCGCCAGCAGGTCATAGACGGCGGCAATCGAACCGGTCGAGGAGTTTTCGATCGGAAGCACCCCATAATCAATAAAACCCTGACTCAGGGCCACAAACACATCCTCAAAGGTTTTAAAGGGAAATAGCTGACAATCTTGTTTGAAAAAAGCCAGACTGGCTTCCTCGCCATAAGAACCGCGGGTGCCGGCATAAGCCACCCGTGGTTCCGTTTTGATGGTTTGAGGATAGGCCGAAAAGGCCTGATTTAAAGCGTCAAGGGTATTCATCTCAGTAGCCAATGTTTTCTCCTACTAGAATCACCTTAATTCGGCCAGGAATACGGCTGTGGCGGGTGGTGACGATATTGACGCACATACAGTCCTCGGCATGACATTGAGCACAGCTGCCGGTATCATAGCAAGGTGTTTTGGCATTGAGGCGAATGGCGTTTACCGGAGCGGCGACATTTTGCGCCCGATAAATACCGGCATTGACATTGGCAACCACCTTATTTATCCCGGCAATGACAATCACCTGTTCGGGACCAAAACAGATCAGTGCCACCCGGTTACTCATCCCATCGACATTGACCAGTTCGCCATCCATGGTGATGGCGTTGGTTCCGGTAAGAAAAGTGTGGGCCAATACCCCTTGGGCAACAACCTCTCTTTTTTGCTGTTGGGTTTTAGCCAGGCTGCGGTCAATATAGTGATAATCGCCATTTTTAACGGCATCAAGCAGACCAATTTCCTTGATCGATTCGGAACCACCATGGGTGACACTCGCACCATTGGGAATCAGCGACAACGCCAGCTGCAGCGCTTCATTAGCGGTTTGACAGAAATAGCCTTCAAAGTTTCGGCGCGCCATTTTTTTAATTAAAGATTTACTGAGATTCAGATAATTATCTTCCTTATAACCCAAAATCATACCTCCAGAAAATATCATTAAATTATAATCTTATTATAATCCAAAGTGATCAAAAAAACAAAATTAATTAAAAAAAAAGGGGTATATATAGTAATAACCATAAAATAGCAGAAGCGGAGGTAATAATATGCACAAGTACAAAGCAATTATATTTGATTTAGACGGGACCCTGGTCAATTCACTTGAAGATCTGATCGATTCCTGTAATACGATTATGAAGTATCATCAATTTCCGACTCTTTCCTATGAAGCGGGGAAAAAATTGATTGGCAGGGGATTGCGAAATTTGATTCACGATGCGATACCAGAAAAGTATCGTGAAGATGAGGTATTTATCGATAAACTAACCGAGATGCTTAAAGCCGAATATGCTGGAAATTATCGAAAAAAAACCAAACCCTATCCGGGGATCACAAAATTGCTGGATTATTTAAAAGCTCATGACATTCCCTGGAGTGTCTGTACCAACAAGCCTGATGTCGCTGCCAAAGCGCTGGTCAGCGCTTTGTTTAGTGACTATGATTATGTTGAGGTGCGGGGATTTACCAGAGATGAGCTAAGAAAACCAAATCCGGCGATTTCGCTCGAGCTGGCCGCAAAAATGGGCGTAAAACCGCAAGAATGTCTATATGTGGGGGATTCCACGATTGACTATGAAACGGCCATAAGAGCTGAAATGTTACCGGTTTTATGTACCTGGGGATTTGAGTCGTTTGAAGTGATTACTAAGCTCGATGATGCCATCTGGCTGCATAACCCGATGCGGATTGTTGATGCGTTACGCTACGGCAAAGAAATGTACAACGTATTTAATGAGTATCCTGATCCCAATCCCAACAACTAAAAAAAGATTAAAAAAGTGAAGAAAAGCAATTTTATAAAAGAAAACTTAAGAAATGTAAACGATGAACAAGATGTAAACGAAAATCAAAATTACATATTGACAATAAAAGCAGCTCTTGTTATAATAAAAAATTTTACTTTTCACAAAATCTGTGTTATACTAATGTAGAGAAAACCACAGAGAGGTGAAGTTCATGCCAAAAGCAACCATTATGGACATTAGACGCGAGGTGGAAAATTACTTGGGCAGACGAGTCAAACTTGAAGCACATAAAAGTAAGAAAAAACTCTACCAAAAAGAAGGGGTAATTGAAAGCACTTATCCCAGTATTTTTACCGTAAGAGTTCAAGAGGATAAAAGAAAAGAACAGAAATTATCTTTTAGTTATTCCGATCTTTTAACTCAAAGTGTAAAAATTGTATTACTCGATGAGGGTGAAGCTGATAGTACCCTATTAGTTTCATAACGACAAGATAAAATATCCACATAGAAGGAGAGGAACTCAGGTTCTTCTTTTTTTGTTGGCTTAATAATGATAGGTTTTTCTTCACCCCGATGGTATAATAACCGGGTATTGAAAAATGGAGATGAAACATGATAGCAAAGAACTTAAAGATAGAATCAGAAATTGGAAAATTGAAAAAGGTACTCATTCATCGGCCGGGCAAGGAACTGGAGCGGCTTGTTCCGGATTCGCTCAAGGAATTATTGTTTGAGGATATCCCCTGGCTTGCGCGGATGCAGGAGGAGCACGATGCCTTTGCTGCGATCCTCAGAAAACGGGGCGCCGAGGTGTTGTATGTGGAGGATTTATTAAAAGACATTTTAAAAACCACCGCGGTTCGGGAGCGTATTATTGCTGAAGTCATCGATAAAAATCCTTCATCAGGAAACTACATTGATGGCTTTCTAAATGAATACCTGATGTCCCTGGACAGCAATGCTTTGGGGGAGGCCTTAATTGCTGGGGTACTGCAAAAAGAACTCAATCATATGGAGCGACATTTGGTGCTGACCGATTATTTGAAAGGCTCGGAACCCTATGCTTTTTATTTAAATCCACTGCCGAATTTATATTTTATGCGGGACCCGGCCGTGACCATTCATGATGGGATGTGTATTTCCGCCATGGCCACCCGCACCCGAAAACGGGAAAGTCGTTATATGTCGGCGATTTATGAACATCATCCGCTGTTTGCCAGCTGTGGCAATAAAACCTTTTACCAGGATACCAACTTCTTTTCAGTTGAAGGCGGGGATATCCTGATTTTAAGTCCCACCGTGGTGGCCGTCGGCTGCAGCGAACGGACCGAGGTTCAGGGCGTTGAGGAACTGGCTAAAAACCTCTTTAATGCCGATCTGGGCATCAAAAAGGTGCTGGCCGTAAAAATACCCAGCAACCGGGCCTTTATGCATCTGGACACCGTCTTTACGATGGTCGATTTTGATAAATTCATTGTCTACCCAGGGATTTTGGAACAGGTCGAAACGGTGATAATGACCCCGGGTAAAGCTGACTATCTGCACTATCAGCGCAAAGACAGCCTTAAAGAAGCCCTTAAAGCAGTGCTCGACTTACCGGCCATTAACCTGATAGAGAGTGGCGGCGGCAACCCGGTTGCAGCTGCCCGCGAACAATGGAATGATAGCACGAATACCCTGGCGATTGCCCCAGGTGTTATTGTCGCCTATGCCCGAAATGAGAAGTCCAATGAGGTGCTTAGCCAAAACGGCATTGAAGTGATTGGCATTGAAGCATCCGAGCTGGTGCGGGGTCGGGGTGGTCCCCGGTGCATGACGATGCCCCTGTATCGGGACGGGTTTTGAATCGATCATATCGGTAAGTGTATAAAAGAAGTAAGATTTACCTTGTGAAAGGTTAGGTTCATCAGTTAAAATAAACTTAAAGAAGCGATAAACGGAGGAAACGTTGTGAATTTAAAAGGACGTCATTTATTGACATTAAAGGATTTTACCCCAGAGGAAATACAGTACCTCATTGATTACTCAGCCGAGCTGAAAACCAAGAAAAAATCAGGAACGGTGGGAATCCTGCTAAAAGGTAAAAATATCGTCTTGATTTTTGAAAAAACATCAACCCGAACCCGCTGCGCCTTTGAAGTGGCGGCCTTTGACGAAGGAGCCAACGTCACTTTTTTGACCAATAGTCAAATGGGTAAAAAGGAATCGATTGAGGATACTGCCATTGTTCTGGGCCGTTTTTATGATGGCATTGAGTTCCGCGGCTTTGAACAGCAGACCGTCGAAATTTTGGCCGAACGTTCTGGTGTACCGGTCTGGAACGGCTTAACCGACGAAGACCACCCCACCCAGGTGCTCGCAGATCTGTTGACGATTCAGGAAAATTTTGGAGCAGTTAAGGGAAAACGCTTGGTTTATGTGGGCGATGCCCGCAATAATATGGGCAATGCCCTGATGATCGGTTGTGCCAAAATGGGGATGCATTTTGTCGCCGTGGCGCCGGAATCACTGTTCCCGGAAGAGGCCCTAGTCGCCGAAATGAAAACCCTCTGCGAAACAACTGGGGGAACGATCACCCTGACCGCTGATATTAAAGCCGGGGTTAAGGGTGCTGATGCGATCTATACCGATGTCTGGGTATCAATGGGTGAAGAAGATCAGATGGCCGACCGGATCAAGCTGTTGTCACCATACCAGGTTAATATGGAAATGATTCAAGCGACCGGCAATGATGAGGTGATCTTCCTCCATTGCTTGCCAGCTTTTCATGATCAGGAAACAGCCGTCGCCCGAGAAGTCAAGGAAAAATTTGGTTTGGATGAAATGGAAGTCACTGATGAGGTCTTCCGTAGCAAGCATTCGAAGGTTTTTGATGAGGCTGAGAATCGGATGCATACCATCAAAGCCGTGATGTGTTCATCTCTGGTTGGC
>JAQUWM010000136.1 GCA_028692885.1 Acetobacterium sp.
TATAGCATCTTCCCGGGTGTGTCAAGTTATTTTTGCCTTTGAATGACATTATTTTTATGTTATCTAAGTTGAACAAACTATTGTAACGTCGGGGCGATCCGTGATCATCCGCATACTGTTCAATTTTCAACATTCTAATTCAATTTACGTACTTTTAATAATAAACTTCCTTTAAATACAAACCATGAGCTGGAGCTGTAATTCCGGCCTTACTACGATCTTTTCCGGCAATGATCGCAGCAATATCCTGAGCTTTTAAGCGGCCATAACCGACTTCATAGAGGGTCCCAGCCATAATCCTGACCATATTGTACAAAAACCCATTTCCGGTAAAAGTCATTTCCCAGAGGTCATCATTATTACTAAATGAAATTTCGAAAATGGTACGAATCGTCGTTTTAATTGAGCTCCCACTGGCCATAAACGCAGTAAAGTCATGCTCACCCAGAAAGCTGGCGGCCGCTTCTTCCATAGCCGCCCAGTCAAGTGTCCGATTTACGTGAAACGCCAAATCAGCCAGAAACGGACTAGCCACTGGACTAGCTAAGATTTTATAGAGATAACTCTTACCTTTGGCATGATAGCGGCTATGAAAGTCCGGGTGACACTCCCTGCTGTGAATCACCCGTATGTCCGCTGGCAGCCGGGTATTCAGAGCCCGGTACCAACCCTCCGGCGGGATCGTTGATGCAGTAAAAAAATTCGCACTCTGCCCCAACGCATGCACTCCCGCATCGGTGCGACCGGAGCCAGTAAGATTAACCGCTTCACCGGTAAGATCTTTAATCGCCCTCATGATGACTTCCTGAACGGTCACACCATTGGGCTGAACTTGCCAACCACAATAATTAGTACCCCGGTAACTGATAATTAGCTGTATATTTTTCATTCTGAGTCTGGCCCTTTACACCGGGAACAGTAATGGAATTTGAATCATCGTCGTCAGGTAAAGACCCACAATCATCACAACCATCAACACCAGGCTGGTGCCATCCCTAAATTCAAAGGCCAATTGTTTCATCCGGGTTCTGTTTTCACCGCCCCGGTAGCAGCGGGCTTCCATCGCGGTGGCCAATTCGTCAGCCCGGCGAAAGGCCGAAATGAACAGGGGAATCAGAATCGGGATCAGGTTCTTGGCCCGGGAAATGATGTTCCCGGTTTCAAAATTAGCGCCGCGGGCTTTTTGGGCCTTCATGATTCGCTCGGTTTCTTCCATCAAGGTCGGGATAAAGCGCAGCGCAATCGACATCATCATCGCCAATTCGTGAGCATATCGGCGGACAAAAGGAATAAAACGCATGCACCACTCCATCCCATCGGTTAAATCAATCGGTGAGGTGGTCAGCGTCATAATGCTGGTACCGACCACCAGAAAGATCAGACGCAGCGCCATATAGGTTGCCACTTTCAAACCTTCGAGCGTGACTGTCAGCGGCCCGAGCGTCGCTACCACCGTTCCAGGGGTCATAAACAGGTTCAGAACCACCGTTAGCATGATAATCAGGACTAAACCTTTAATCCCCCGGATAATGTACCCCACTGGGATTTTAGAGAGTAGAGTGATGGTTGCCAGGATCACAAAGGTGGCGAGATAGCCCCATAGATTATTCAAAAAAAACAACATCACAACAAATGCTGTGGTAAACAGTATCTTCGTTCGCGGGTCCAGTTTGTGAATCACCGACCCGGTTGGATAATACTGGCCAATCGTAACATCTTTTAACATTTTATTATCCTCTTATGACTTTGAGAATTTCATTTTTAGCTGCTTCGACCGTAAAAATGTCTTCTCTAATTTCTGGATACTTTTCTTTCAGCCGTCGCATCAGATAGGTTACTTCCGGTACCGCCAGGCCAATGCTCTCCAGGGTGGTAATTTCTGTAAACACGCGATTGGGCGTATCGAAAAAAACGACTTCCCCTTCATTCATGACCAGAATTTTTTCAACCATTTTACCAATGTCTTCCATGCTATGGGACACGAGGATGACGGTTATTTTTTTCTGATTGTGCAGTGATTTGATCTGGGCCAGAATTTCTTCCCGGCCCCGGGGATCCAGGCCAGCGGTTGGTTCATCCAAAATCAGCACCGAAGGTTCCATCGCCAAAACGCCGGCAATGGCAACCCGCCGCATTTGTCCACCTGATAATTCAAAGGGCGACTTATCCTTGATCGCATCAAAATCCAGACCAACCATTTTTATTGATTGTTTGACCCGCTGATCAATTTCTTCTTCACTAAGGCCCTGGTTTTTGGGACCAAAAGCGACGTCCTTTTGGACGGTTTCTTCAAACAGCTGATGTTCTGGATATTGAAAAACCAGACCAATATGGTGTCTGAGAGCGATCAGTTCGGCTTTTTTTGCATCAAAGATATCTTTTCCATCCACCAGAACCGAGCCGGAAGTGGGGGTTAACAAACCGTTCAGATGCTGAATCAGGGTCGACTTACCCGAACCGGTATGGCCGATGATACCAATAAAGCTGCCGTCTTCAATAGTGATGTTGACATCCTTGAGGGCTTTGAATTCAAAGGGGGATCCTTCTGAATAGGTATGCGAAAGATTTTTTATTTCTACTGACATAAGGCATCCACCATTTCCTCAATGCTTAAAACATCATCGGCAATTTTAAGTCCTTCACTGCGCAGCTCGTAAGCCAGCTCGGTCATTTGGGGCACATCCAAACCAATCTCTTTGAGCCGTTTTACCTGTCTGAAGATTGTCCGGGGTTCACCTTCCATGACAACCTTGCCCTTGTCCAGCACAATAATCCGATCCGCCGCGATGATTTCTTCCATAAAATGGGTAATGTGGATAACGGTCATATCTTTATCCCGGTTAAGTCGTTTGATGGTTTCCATGACTTCCCGTCGTCCCGATGGATCGAGCATCGCAGTCGGTTCATCAAAGATGATACACTCTGGTTCCATTGCCAGAATCCCGGCGATGGCAATCCGTTGCTTTTGTCCCCCGGATAATTGATGCGGTTTTTGATGTGCATAGGCCTGCATTTCAACGACCGCTAAGGCCCGGTCAACCCGTTCTCTAATTTCCTGCGGTGGCACACCCAGATTTTCCGGTCCGAAGGCCACATCTTCTTCGACGATGGTCGCGACCAGCTGATTGTCCGGGTTTTGAAAAACCATCCCGGCGGTCTGACGGATCGTCCATAGGTTTTCATGGTTCTTAGTATTAAGACCACTAACAATCACATCGCCCTGAGTCGGAAATATAATCGCATTGAGTAATTTTGAAAGGGTGGATTTCCCCGAACCATTATGTCCGATGATTCCGACAAATTCACCTTTTTTAATATGTAAACTGACGCCGTCAAGCGCCACGACTGACTCGTTTTCGTTATTATGCGGATATGCGAAATGAACATCCCGCACATCAATCATTCTATTATTACTTTCCATTGTCACGCTTATCACCTTCTTTGGTGTTAATTAAATAACTTTATAATGCAAGAAAGGGATTAAGCGTAAATAACATCTTAATCCCCTGTATGCTTCAAAAATTATACTAATTCAATTATAGCCATTTCCGCGCCGTCGCCACGACGTGGACCCACCCGATAAATTCGTGTGTATCCGCCGTTTCGCTCAGTGTACTTAGGTGCTATTTCGTCAAACAATTGTTTTACCACTGCTTCTTGAGTGATATATGAAATTGCCTGTCTTCTGGCATGTAAGTCGCCTCTTTTACCTAAAGTGACCATTTTATCTGCTATTCTTTTAACTTCCTTCGCTCTGGTTACGGTTGTTTCAATTTTACCGTGTTCTAAAAGGGCAGTAGTAAGATTACGCAATAATGCTCTTCTTTGATCAGAGGGACGGCCTAGTTTTCGATATCCCGCCATAGTGTTACTCCTTTGCCTTTTCTTCTTCTTGACTCAAGGACAATCCAATCTCTGCTAGCTTGTGCTTGATTTCATTAAGAGATTTGCGACCGAGGTTACGAACTTTAATCATGTCCTCTTCGCTTCGTTGTGTTAATTTTTCAACTGTATCAATATTCGCCCGTCGCAGACAGTTACTGGATCTTACGGAAAGTTCCAATTCTTCAATCGACATTTCGCGAATGCGTTCTTTTTCGCTTTCTTCTTTTTCCACCATGATTTCAACAGTGGTAGCATGTTCGGTTAAATTAATGAACAGGTTGAGATGTTCACTTAAAACCTTGGCCGCTAAAGAAAGTGCTTCTTCCGGGGTAGTCGTTCCATCAGTCCAAATATCAATGGTTAATTTATCAAAGTCAGTAATTTGACCGACCCGGGTATTTTCTACTAGAAAATTAACTTTAATAATTGGCGAAAAGATTGAGTCCATTGGAATGGTTCCAATCGGCATGCCCGGATATTTATTTTTATCTGCCGCTACATAACCCCTACCTTTTTCGATGCGCATTTCCATATTTAAGGTTGAACCCTTAGCTAAGGTTGCAATGTGCATTTCCGGGTTAAAGATATCAACGTCAGAGTCGGCGATGATATCACCAG
Source organism: Acetobacterium sp. (assembly GCA_028692885.1). Lineage (GTDB taxonomy): Bacteria > Bacillota > Clostridia > Eubacteriales > Eubacteriaceae > Acetobacterium. Next base: position 4,504 of record JAQUWM010000136.1, read on the forward strand.
CAGTGATTTCACCTTCTTCTGAAGCTTCAATGTAAATAACTTTAGGCTCATCGGTATAAATTTCCGCCGCTAGACCTTTGAGATTCAGAAGGATTTCGATAACGTCCTCTTTTACCCCTGGTATGGTCGAAAATTCATGCAAGACACCTTCAATTTTTACTGATGTGACTGCCACACCTGGTAGGGATGACAGCATTATTCGTCTCAGACTATTACCAAGGGTGGTTCCATATCCCCGTTCTAAAGGTTCAATGACAAACCGCCCGTAGGTATCATCATCTTTTTTATCAACAATTTCGATGACTGGTTTCTCGAATTCGATCATTTATCAGACCCTCCTACTTATTTATAATCCATACGTTAACATGAGGGTTAATTGGTTCCCGAACATGTAGCCTATTTAGAATACAATTCAACAATAAGATGTTCAGCAATTTCGATATCTAAATCTTCTACTGCCGGTCTGCCAATTACTTTTCCTGATAGAGTTTCAACATCTTTAGACAACCATGGTGCCACGGTTCTATTTTCAGTCACTTCTAAAATGTCTTTGAATTTCTGAGATTT
>JAQUWM010000033.1 GCA_028692885.1 Acetobacterium sp.
CTTTGAGGATGATCTCTTTTTCTGATCTTTTTTCATTCGTTTGAAGGCTTTCTTTGTTATACCCTTTTTTCCTTTTGGCCGTTTATTTTATTTTTTCTTGTTTTGCGTAATTTCCTATTAAAGAACAAATTCAAAAAACCGCCCGTTGGCGGTTTTTTGTTAATATGTACACATTTCATTTATTTAGTACGGTTTTTAATTGCTTGATTTCTTTTTCGATTCTGGATCGGATTAGATATCCAAAGCTGCGTGGTAGCCCTGATAAATAGCGGTTGTGATGGTGGATGCTTTTACGCAATCCCCAATTTCAATAACATATGGGGCACAGTCTACCAAGGTTTCGGCAATATTGCGGCGCGGCTTTTGTCCCAGGGCACAGATCACTGTCGTGCCAGGAACTAACACTTCCTTGCCATCAGTATCTTCACAGATAACCCCCTGATTGGTAACTTGCAGCCCTTTTAATTCGGTATGAACGGTAATACCGCATTTTTCAATTTCATTCATCATCAACGGTCGATGGCGAAGATTAGCGTCTGGTGCCAATTCTGGTCTCATTTCCACCAGGTGTACAGTCTTCCCTTCCCGGGCAAAATGGATGGCCGCTTCACAGCCGGCCAAACCGCCGCCTAAAACAACCACGGTATCCCCAACCTGATCTTTTTTCTTGTAGTAGTCGTTGACGACAATCACATTGTCACCATCCAAACCGGGAATTGCTGGAACGATGGGTTCCGAACCGACTGCCACAATCAGGGCATCAACATTTTCCTGATCGACATATTCTCTTGTTACCGGTGTATTTAGACGAATCTCAACGCCAGCATCTCTGGCCAATTTTTCCAGGGTGACACCCAGTTCGTACATTTCATATTTAAATGGTATCGCCTGTTCACCTTTGAGGATTCCACCTAAGGTGTCGCCTTTTTCGCAAAGAATAACCTGATGGCCCCGTTTGGCCGCTGTTAACGCCGCTTCCAGTCCAGCTGGTCCGCCGCCTGCCACCAATACCTTTACCGGGTTGGCAGTGGGAATAATTTCAGTCCCATCCATTTCCCGACCAATTAAAGGATTGACGGTACAGCGTCGGGTGGATGTAACTGCCCGTTCAGCCATGCAGGTAAAACAGCGGAGGCATTTAATGATATCGGCATCGTGGTTGCTTACGACTTTTCGTGGCAGGAAGGGATCAGCTAACAGTGCCCGAGCCATTTCAACAATATCAGCCTGACCAGAAGCGATAATTTCTTCCATCATCACTGGGTCATTTAGTCCGCCCAGGGTTGCCACTGGCACCGAGACATGTTTTTTGATTTCAGCAGCAAGATAGACATTTCGGCCATGAGGTTCAAACATCGATGGATGGGTCAAGCCGAAGCCGCTTTGATAGGTACCCGCGGTAATGTGCAGTAAATCAACTTTCGATTCGACCATCTTGGCAATTTCAACCCCATCTTCAAGGGTGTAGCCGCCTTCAAATAATTCCGATCCGCTCATTCTGAATTCGATCGGGAAACCTGGTCCAACCGCTGCGCGAACACTGTCCAGCACTTCTAAGGCCAGACGCGCCCGGTTTTCTAATGGGCCGCCGTATTTATCGGTGCGGTGGTTGAAAAAAGGCGAAAGAAACTGGTTCAACAACCAACCGTGACCGCCATGGACCATGATCATTTCAAATCCGGCCCGTTTAGCCAATCCGGCTACCCGTCCGTAAGCAGCAACAATATCATCGATCAGTTCCTGGGTCAGTTCTTTAACTGGTCTGCCATCAGGACGGCTTCCAGCGCTGGGTCCCCACTGGGCCATGCCGCCTTTTTTATCCTTATCGGTCAGATAGGTCCCGGCATACTGTCCGGAATGTGATAATTCGACACTGGGAATAGCCCCATGACGACGGATTGCGTCGGCCGTGTAAGTAAAGCTGGCCAGTGAATCAACCGTTTGCAGATCAAGATGATACATATGGGATCCTTCTGTTTCAGGATGAACCACACATTCACTGACCGTTACGGTTGCGGCACCGCCTTTGGCTCGCAGTTCATAAAAAGCTTTTGATTTAGGGCCAATGGTACAATCGGCAGTAATATCGGTACCTCCCATGGGTGCACCAAACATTCTGTTTCTGAAGGTTACATTACCAATTTTAATCGGTTTAGATAAATTTGGATATTTTCGTTGCATTGTCAATTCTCCTTAAATTTTTTTCGTTGGTTCCGTCAATAATAAGCGGTCAATTTAATAAAATCTTAACATGATCTTTTGCCGATGTCAACATAATCATGTAAATATTTACATGATTATGTTGCTGAATTTAACTTCACTGTAAACGTTATTAACTAAATAACAAAATGTCAGAAATTCTGGCAAAAATAACTGGTTGGATAAAAAAGAGATACTTTGCTTGGGTTCAACTCTAAATTCTAAACCTGCCAAGCAAAACATCTCTTTAAAATTCCTTTAATTATATTTGAAAGAAGAAACAAAGACAAAATGATAATGTTTTATCCTTGACGTTTACTCAAAAGATGGTTATCATTAAAAAAAACACGAAAAGAGGAGCCTTATGATCTCAGAAAAAATGCTTGAAAAAATCAGGGCGCTCTGTAAGGACCTCGATGGTCTGTCCCAGGAGAGCTTTGATAAAGGAATCAAAATTTTTGCCGCCGATAAGGCCGAATCCCAAAAATCTCAAGTAATTGATGTAATCAGTAAAAAAGAACATGAACGACTTTCAAAAAACTCCGAGTATACTCAGGCCGCTGAAATCATCACCGACACCCTTACCCTACTGGAAGAATTGGATAATCTGGAATGGATCTATAATGACCTGATTCGAAAACTGTATCACAGCAGACCTGACCGACCAAAAACAACCGATGATGATACCGTTTTTAACCTAGAACCGCCGTTTTCCCGATCGAAATTTCTAAATTAAAAGGAATCGACTAATTTATCACTTTCCAATTATTAAGCCATCTTGAAAAAATCCACTGCAAGATCAAATTCTGCAGTGATCAATTACCATCGTTACAAACACACACGTTAAAACAGCCTGTTGCCGTTAACGGCAACAGGCTGTTTTTTAAGCATCATTACCAGTTCAGCTCCAGTCCAACCCCCACTTCAACCACAGGAATGTGCGAGTGAATGGCCGCCTTGACAGAAAAGGCGGTACAGTGGCAGGGATAGATCAGCTCAATTTGATTGCTTTTAAAATAGTCAATGGTCTGTTCCACCTGGTCGTTGACCTCAAACAGATGGAAGCCGCCGATGACTCCGCAAACCCGCTGCTCTCCAGTGACGGCTTTGGCGTACTCAATAATGTTACAGATGCCGCTATGGGAACAGCCGGTGATAATGAAAATCCCCGCTTCGCCCTGATAGACCAGGGCGGAATCATCCAATAGATAATCATCGATCAGGTCATCATCCAACTGCTGTTTTCCAATCGGCTCCGGTTTTTCAAAAGCCATCATCTGGGGGATTTCGCCCAGAAAGGTGATGTTTTCGGTAACCTTTAGCGGGGTCCGGGTGAGCTTCAACTGGCACCTTTCTACCAGTTCCGCTCGGGTAAAGGGAGCCGAAATTTTCAGGCCGTCACATTCTTTGTGATTCAAGGCGTGGGGATGGGTGATGATCTGAATGGGTTTCGTCCTTTCTATCTCAAACAAGCTTTTTAATCCCCGGGTGTGGTCATCATGGCCATGTGAAAGCACGATATTATTAACTTGGCTTAGATCAATGTTCATGGCTGTGGCATTTTTAATAAACAGATCCGAGTAGCCTACGTCAAAAAGCAAGGCCTCTTCCCCGTCCTCAATATAATAGCAGACCCCAGGCTCACCCCAAAAATATTCGTCAATAGTGGTGTTGTTATCAACAAGAACTTTTAGCCGCATCTGCTTTTCCATCTTCCAACTTTTTCTGAACCACAAAAAATAATTTTCGGGGTAGTGCCCCTTCCTCAAAATTATCAATGTCGATGATCTCGAAACCTTCAGCCAAAGTTTCGACCTTTTCTTTGCTGAAGAAATGAATGATAAATTTGCCGCATTCGTAGATATCTTCACCATGATGGGTGCCGGTGCCACAGTCTGCGTCATCAGTGTTCCGCGCGGTATAGATGGCGATACCGCCCGGTTTCAGCACCCGGTTGGTTTCTGCCGAAATGGCGGTCAATTCTGAAGTCGTTAAGGCCATACAATAAAGCATATGGGAATAACAGGCATCAAAACTCCCGGTCGCAAATGGAAAGACCTGTCGTACATCATGTTGTAATGTTGTAACCAGGTAGTCAACTTCCAACTCTTTTGCCCGCTCTCTGATGGCTTGAATACCAGCCACCGTATATTCGATGACAGTTACAGCAAAACCCTGCTGGGCAAAGTAAAGGGTATCACGGCCCTGACCGCCGCCCAATTCGAGAATCCTCCGGACGCCGTTATTTTTAAAAATCTCGACGGCTTTGATGGCGGCAATGCTGGGATCTGTCCCAAACATCTGAGGTTTTCTGGCAAAGGTGTCTTCCCAGTGGCAATTCTGTTTATTAAATATTTCTTTTTTCAAATCGATTTCCTTTCGTCGCTTCAATTAGTCTGATTTTCTGATGAAAAGACTGTCTGCCGGCTCTTTTCCCCAAAATATTCAAGTTTTATCTCAGTATACCGTGTCCAGCCCCTAGAGTCAAAGATCAGTTCTGATAACATGAAACTTTATCAACGATTACTTTGAATCGTTATTTCTATCTCCGCCAATAAAAATACTCTCCATAAAAAAAGGTTGATGACAGCGCATCAACCAGCAAATACTTTTACAAACTTTTTAAAACACCTTGGTGGTCCACTGAGAACAATCCCAGACTTCATTGACAAAACTTTCATAGAATTCCGGTTCGTGGCAGACCATCAGGATCCCACCATTATAAGCCTTTAAGGCTCGCTGCAGTTCGGCCTTGGCATCGGCATCAAGGTGATTTGTAGGCTCATCCAGAACCAGTATATTAGTTTCCCGGTTGATCAATTTACAGAGCCGGACCTTGGCCTGTTCACCACCACTTAAAACCTTGACCATGCTTTCAATATGCTTCCGAGTCAGCCCACATTGGGCTAGGGCTGAACGCACCTCATTCTGATTAAGAGAAGGGAACTCGTTCCAAACCTCATCAATACAACTGGTCCGGATATCCTGATCCATTTCCTGCTCAAAATAGCCAATTTGTAATTTTTCGCCTTGTTCAACGGTCCCGGCAACCGGGGAAATCAACCCCAAAATACTTTTAAGTAGAGTCGTTTTACCAATGCCGTTGGTACCTTTCAAAACAATTTTCTGTTTTCGCTCCATCACTAAATTCAGAGGTTTAGACAACGGTTCATCATAGCCGATAACCAGATCAGCTGTTTCAAAAACCCGGCGACCAGTGGCACCGGCTTCTTTAAAATTGAACCGCGGTTTGGGTTTCTCAGAGGCCAGCTCGATGATGTCCATTTTATCCAGTTTTTTCTGCCGCGACATGGCCATATTGCGAGTCGCTACCCGGGCCTTGTTCCGGGCGACAAAGTCTTTCAAATCAGCAATTTCATTTTGCTGTTTGTTGTAAGCGGCTTGTTCCTGAGCTTTTTTTGCTTCCAATACTTCCTGAAACTTGGCATAATTCCCAACATAGCGGGTCAATTTCTGGTTATCCATATGGTAAATCAAATTAATGACTGAATCGACGAAGGGTAGATCATGAGAAATCAGAATAAAAGCATTTTCATAGTCATTCAGATAGCGCTTTAACCATTCAATATGCTGTTCGTCCAGATAGTTAGTTGGCTCATCCAACAGTAGAATATCTGGTTTTTCCAACAGTAGTTTTCCCAACAACACCTTGGTGCGCTGGCCACCACTGAGTTCGGTGATATCCTTATCCATACCGATGTCGTTTAGACCCAGGGCATTCCCCACTTCTTCGACCTTTGAATCGACCAGATAAAAGTCATGAAACTCCAACAATTCCTGAAGGTCGCCCACCTCTTCCAGACTCTTTTCCACTTCTTCGGGGCTGTCTTCAGCCATTTTTTCATAAAGAAAACCGATACGGTTTTCTATTTCCAGCAAAAAATCGAAAGCCGAAGTCAGAACATCCCGAACAGTCATACCCGGTTGTAAAACGGCGTGCTGATCCAGGTAGCCGATTCGGACATTTTTGGCCCATTCTACCTTACCCTCATCCGGCATCAGCCGATCCGTGACGATATTCATGAAGGTCGACTTACCTTCGCCGTTAGGTCCAATTAAACCGATATGCTCTCCCTTTAACAACCGAAACGATACCTGATTAAAAATCGCCCGATCACCAAAACCATGAGAAAGATTTTCGACATTTAAAATACTCATTTATTCTCCATTTCAAATTTTTCCAATTAAAAACACTTCCAGATTGGTGTTACTGATCAGGAAGTGTGTTTTACATAATATCCAATGATTTTAACCGTATTATTATAGCATATTTAAATTGATTGCACCAGCGTTTGTAAGCTTTTCTGACCAACGAAACAATAAATTTAAGAATCACAATCTACCGTATTTCTCTGTGTTATGATACGGTTACGATCCTTGATAACTTATCTTCGGATACTACCCTTTCGGTCCTTTCTTTTGGGGTTGCTCCTGGCCAGATAAAAATACAGCATTGCCTGAATCAGGGTGACCAGGCCCATGATGATTTTCTCAAACCAGGTCGCACCCAGCAGATTACCCAAGGTATTTAAACAGGCGAATAAAAATGACAGCCAGAGATATATTTTTGAAAGCAGCTTAAACTGCTTATACTCAACAACACCAGCAGCTACAGCTATTAACGGCACCCCAAAACTCACCACGATCACACCCATTATTGAGGCCTCAAAAAATAGTACCGCCATTAATATCAGTGAAAAAATCAACCAGCCGATATAGAATCTTTTATAGTCTTTCACCCGAATCAACCCTGATGCCGCGGCAATTACCGGGATTCCATAAATCATCATCACGATACTGGTAGTTGCCGTACGAACAGCCGCATCATAGCTCTCCAGTCGTCCGCCACTGATGGATTCATAGGGAAGAATTTTGAGGATCACTAACAAAAATACGCAGATTGTAAAGAGATTCAGAATAATGATACCTTTGCCAGCAGTTTTTCTGTTGATTTTCATAATTCCTCCCCGGATGACTGTTTTTGTGACAATGACAGTCTTGCTTATTTTAGAAATTCCCATCCCTGTCAGGATTGTCCACTTGGTGCCAAAATATTCCAGAACAATTCTCCCGTAGTTTTTCTTTGATCATTAAAATTTATCTGATATCATTATAGCTTTATTTTGAGTATTTTTCAAGTTACGGTCATTAAACCAAGCACTGTTTCAATATTTTTAGTAACGGATGTTTTTTCGCAGCTTCTTATGATCGCATCATACAATAGCAGGTTAAACCCATTTCGTCTGAAGCATGGGTTTCCATTAATTGAAATCCGAAATGTTCATAAATCGGCAGGTTATCCGGGTTAAAAGTCTCCAGAACGATGGGCTCCTGATTGGCCGCACACTTTTCGAAAACCGGTGTAATGAGCTTTCTGAAGACGCCCGTTCCTTTTGTCGACTTGTCCGTGGCGATCACTAACAGATGATATACATCACCTTGATAATATGCCTGATGCCAGTTCTGCGGAATGATTTGAGCCTGCTTTATCGCCCGATCCTGAATCACCTGCAGTTCATCGGCTGTCATCACTTCCATAAGTTTAAGGGATGACTGCTGCATAACGTTGATTAGCTGATCTTCCGGTAATTCTTTAGTTGAATAACCAAACAGCATTCCTTTGCCGTCTTCTATCACATGTACGGCATTCACTTCCATAAAGGCCTGAATCTGTCCTTCAAACTGGGCTTCAATCAGCAGACCGGCCCGATCCAGATCTTTGACCTGGTAGATTACTCCCGGATCTTCATTGAAACGGGTTTTCATCAATTGAGTGTAGGTTTTTAGTTCTTTTTTACTTAACATTTGTAATCCTTTCCATCTTTTATTATCAAAAATTGTCTTGATTATCGCTTTCCGGAATAATTAATATTATAGCATAAATACTTATTAAATTGAGTAGAAATACTATTATTATAATACTCATTTCGATATTTTAAGAGTGTCCTTCTGCACCTAAAAAGAACCTATCGGAATCGACTTTTTCAGAGCCGATTCGATAAATTCTATGGTTTAGGAGTATTTACCCATCTTTCTCTTATTAAAACGCTGGCACCGAAGCTGGCAATTTTTCTGATTATTAAATTTGGTCAGACATGTTCTACTTGAATATCCCAGCTAAAACAAACCATTTCAGAATTTTGCGATTTTCTCTTGACACTGATAATTATTGAGGCGAAAATGGACCAATAACTACATTGAGAAAGTTGGATTTTTTAAACCATGAAAAAAAAGAAACCAGAAATGGAAATGAAAGATAAAATATACAGTGCCGCAAAAACTATGTTTTATGAAAGAGGTTATGGCAAAACAACCTACAAGCAATTGGGCGAAGCTGTCAATGCCAATAGTGCCCTGATTGCTTATTATTACGGCTCAAAAGGCAAACTGGCCGTCCTGGTTTATAATGAATATATGAATCGCATCAAAAATATTGTCCGGGAACAGTTTCACCTCAATCATCTTGACTATGATGTTCTGGCGGCAACAGCAGTCGAGATCCGCGTCCATGGCAATTTGATGCTTGGCAACCGTAATCTGAATCAATTCTATGCTGAAATTATGAGCGAAAATATCCTGGTTAAAGAAGATGCGGTAAATGAAGCGTATTTTCAGGAACTTGTTGCCGTCTGTAAATTGGACCTGCCACCCTACAAGCATAAGCTACTGAACTATGGCGATTTCGGCTTTCGTCAAGCCATCGGTTTGGCCCACCAAATGGGCAAAATTGATTGCTCCTATAAGGAATTTAACGATGCCTCGATCGAAACACTGCTATTGCTGCTCAGGCAGGTTGATCGCATCGATGAGATCTTGACATTTTCCAATGAATTTCAGAAAAAAATGCCCAGACTATTGGTAAAAAAAGCTTTTGAAATCACCTATAAGCAGGACCACAACAGGGACTAAGGTTTTTGTATTAGCTAAAAATGACCATTCCGGAATTTATTCAACACCGCCGCTTTATCTGAGCGTAAATTTCAGTTAACGCTGTTCATTAGTAATAGGTAGTGCTGTTCCATTGTCGAATCCGTCAACGGTGCTTTCAGGCGACGGTTCATCTCAAAAACGCCCGATCTCCAGTCGCCAATATACAGTCAGCATTGACGCGTTTAATCAGTTTTTTTCATATTCATGAAAATCGCTGTAAAATGTTCCGATTGTTACTATTTCCTTTCTTTTTCCTGTGTTATATTATATTCAACCTAAAAAAACCACAGAAAAATCGAGACAAAGACGTCGAAAGAAACTTTCGGCGTCTTTGTCATTTTTATGAAGGTATCACAAAGTTCACATTCATTACGAAAGGAAGTAATACCATGTCAAGAATTAATTATTCATCCGGAGCCCCCCTTGAAGAAAAAGTAGGCTATTCACGGATGGTGAAAATCGGCAATCTGATTATGATCGGCGGCACCACCTCGGTTCAACCCGACGGCAGTGTTTACGGCGAAGGCGACCCCTATGCACAAGCCAAATACATTTTTGAAAAACATGTCAAACTTTTAGCCGAAGCCGGAGCTACCCCTGCAGATGTAGTCAAAGTCATGTGCTATGCCACCCGAATGTCCGATTGTGGGGAAATTGGCCGGGCTTACTCGGAAATTTTTAAAGAATTCCGACCGCTGTTCACGGCAGTCGGAACGTCAGAGCTCAACCGTCCCTCGCAACTATGCGAAATCGAAATGACGGCAATCATCATTTCCGAAGAAAGTGGGTGTGACAAATGACACGGATCAGTGAACATCCCATTCTTGGTGAAACCGAAAAAGGCCGGCGGGTGACATTCTTCATGGATGGCAAGACGATCGAAGGCTATGCCGGCGAACCCATTGCAGTGGCCTTAAAAGCCGCCGGGGTGATGGTTCACCGCTATACTCAAAAAGCCCATGAGCCCCGCGGTATCTTCTGTGCCATCGGCCGCTGCACCGACTGTGTCATGATCGTCGATGGTGTACCAAACATCCGCACCTGTATTACACCGCTGGTTGAAGGCATGAAAATTCAGACTCAGGATGGGGTCAGCGGATTGGAGGTAAGTGAATGAAACGCTACGATTTAATCGTCGTGGGAGCCGGGCCTGCCGGTCTCTCAGCAGCCATTGAAGCTGCCCGATGCGGGATGAGGGTTGCTGTTTTTGATGAAAATGCTAAACCTGGTGGACAATTATTCAAGCAGATCCATAAATTTTTCGGTTCGAAAGAACATCAGGCCAAAATCCGCGGCTACAAAATCGGCGAAACGCTGCTGGCCGAAGCCGCTGAAGCAGGGGTTGAGGTATTCCTCAATGCCACCGTCGCCGGCATTTATCTGGACAAAGAGCTTCTGGTTCAGAGGGGCGAAGTAATGGAGCACTTCAAAGCCGATACCATTATTATCGCCACTGGCGCTGCGGAGAACATGGTCACCTTTGAGGGCTGGACCCTCCCCGGGGTGATCGGCGCCGGGGCCGCCCAGACAATGATGAATCTTTACGGCATTAAGCCCGGCCAAAAGGTGCTGATGCTGGGCAGCGGAAATGTCGGTCTGGTCGTCAGCTTCCAGCTGATGCAGGCCGGCTGTGAAGTCGTCGCTCTGGTAGATGCTGCTCCCAGGGTTGGTGGCTATGGCGTACACGCTGCCAAAATTGCCCGGTGCGGGGTGCCCTTCTATCTCGCCCATACCATTACCAAAGCCGAGGGCAGCAACTGTGTCACCGGCGTCGAGATTGCCCAGGTCGATGATGACTTCGCTCCCATCCCTGGCACCGAAAAACATTTTGATGTGGATACCATCTGTCTGGCCGTTGGTCTCTCACCGATGTCGCAACTACTGAAAATGGCTGGCTGCAATATGGTCGATGATCCCCGTCGCGGCGGCCAGGTACCACAAGTTGATGAAAATGGCGAAACCTCAATTCCCGGCCTCTTTGCCGCTGGGGATGTCTCCGGCATCGAAGAAGCCAGCTCGGCGATGATCCAGGGGCGGATGTCCGGTCTAGCAGCGGCCGCTTATCTGGGTTTTCTCAGTGAGCAGGACAAAGATAACCGTCTGGCTGATCTGGAAATCGCGCTGGACAGCCTGCACCAGGGCATGTTCGCCCCCGGCAGCAAGGGCAAAACTATCGCCAAAACCGACGAAGGCATTGCGGTTTCTCAGAGTCTGCTGAAAAAAGGCTACCTTGATGATGCCGATCTTGAGCGCTTTATTAATCGATCTGATCAAACTGATAAAAAATCAGGCATCCATCCAGTGATCGAATGTACTCAGAATATTCCCTGCAATCCCTGCCAGGATGCCTGTACCAGGGGTTGTATAAAAGTTGGCAAAACTATTACCGCACTGCCCCGAATTGATGCCGCTAACAGCTGCACCGGATGTGGCATGTGTATTGCTTCCTGTTCTGGCCAGGCCATCTTTCTGGTGGATGAAGATTACGCACCGGGCTACGCCAGCATCACCCTGCCCTATGAGTTTTTACCCCGACCCCAGAAGGGCGAGCTGGGAATCGCGTTGAGCCGCAGCGGCCGGCCCCTGGGTTACGCTGAAATCATCGATGTCCGCAGTGCCAAGGCTTATGACCAGACCACTCTGGTCACCATCAAGGTACCGGTAGAGCAAGCCATGACTGCCCGGTTTTATCAGCCCGAAACCAATGCGGCCGGACAATAAGGAAAGGAGATACGACAATGAAATCTATAAATGATCGTTCACAGGATATCGGTCCCTTCGTTTCCCAGACCGATGACGCCATCATCATCTGCCGCTGCGAAGAAATCACCAAGGGCGAAATTCGCCAAGCGATTCACGACGGGATGTTTACCGTCAATGAAATCAGGCGTTACCTGCGGGCTGGGATGGGACTTTGTCAGGGCCAAACCTGTGGCAAGCTGGTTAAAAATCTGATCGCCCGGGAGCTAAACGTGATCCCCGATCAGTTGGACCCGGCCACCAGTCGTTCACCAATGCGGCCGGTGGAAATGAAAGTATTAGGAAATGAAGAGGTGGCCCATGTCTAAACATATGTCTAAATATAATGATGTGATCATTATTGGCGGTGGCATCATCGGTAATGCCACCGCCTACTACCTGGCTAAGAAAGGCCTATCGGTAACGGTGCTGGAAGCCAGCAAGGATATTGGCATTGGTGGTTCATCCCGTAATGGTGGTGGCGTCCGCCAGTCGGGCCGGGATACCCGGGAACTGCCGCTGGCGATGTGGGGCATTAAAAACCTCTGGCCAGGGCTGTCTGAAGAACTGGGCGTGGATGTGGAATATACCCAAAAAGGCAACCTGCGGCTGGGAAAAACGGCAGTCCACCAGAAAATTCTCCAGGGCTTAACCGACAAGGCCGTATCCTGCGGGTTGGATGTCCGAATGATCAATGGCGATGAAATCCGGGCCATCAACCCCTACCTTTCAGAAGAGGTTACCTGTGCCAGCTGGTGTCCCACCGACGGTCATGCCAATCCGCTGACCGCGACCCTGGGTTACTATAAAAAAGCCCGGGAATTGGGCGTTCGCTTTATTACCGAAGCGCCCTGCTTCGAACTGCGCAAAATCAAAGGCGTGATCCGCCAGGTTGTCACCCCGGATGCCATCTATGAAGCCGATAAGGTGCTGGTGGCGGCCGGGTTCGACAGTCGCAAAATTTTAGCAACCGTGGGTATCGATGTCCCAATGATGCCATTGAAGATGGAGTGTCTGGTTACCGAAGCCGAACCACCGATGTTCTTACAAATGCTCGGTACTGCTGATGCCGATTTCTACGGCCATCAGTCCAAGCATGGTTCCTTTGTTTTTGGTGGCTCCTCTGGCTTCGAACACCTCAATAAAGACAATGGCAGCCCCATTTCCAGTAGTATCGGCGCCTCCTGTACCTGCCGGGGGATTATCAAATACTTCCCCGCGCTGGCCGATGCCAAGATCGTCCGGGCCTGGGCCGGCTGGCTGGATGACTGTGCCGACCATGTTCCGGTGATCAGCCCGGTGGAAGAAGTGCCCGGCTTGTATATCGCCTGTGCTTTTTCCGGCCATGGCTTTGGGATTGCCCCGGCGGTGGGCTACAATGTCGCTGAAATGATTGCTGACGGTCACTCCACCATTGATTTATCGGCCCTCCGCTACGACCGCTTCAAGCCCAAACAGTAAAAAGACGCTGAGCTCAATGCGTTAATTAGAATTTTCTTAAAAATGATTGCCGATGTAAATTTGTACCGTTTTTTACTATTCTTTCATTCTCAACTATGGTATATTGTATACATAATAAGCAGTGAACCAGCAACATACAAGACAAGGATGTCGAAACCGAAGTTTCGGCGCCCTTGTTTTTTTTATGTCAGTTGTTCCCCTTCTTTATTAAGTTTGCTCAGAAAGGAAAGCGTACGCTTAAGGTTTTAACTATGATCGATCTATTGCAACGGTATGGCTCTTATGCATCATCCCCACAAGAAAAGGAAAGTATCATCGTCCCTAAACAACCCTTGATGGTTCAGCATTCTAGGGGTTATGAATCCTTTGACTACCGGGCTTATGGCATCTCCCACTTTTATCGCTTCCAGGTTACCCAGGAAATGTTAGAAACCGCCACCATCGTTCCCGATGGCACCGTGGACATCGTCTTTCGCTGCAGCCAGGATCATCTGGATGCAACCTGCTACGGCGCCGTTCTGAAAATGCATTCCATTGAGTATGCTTCCGTTTTTCATCTCAACGATACCATCTTTGGCATCCGCTTTCTGCCCGGCAAGGCGTTTTTACCAAAAGGTTATCCGATTGGCAGCCTCACCGAGAGCTCCATACCACTCCCCGAAATCTGCCGGGATCAGGCGATGATGGAAGGGATCACCCGGAGCAACGATTTTAAAGAACAGATTGAGTTGTTTCTGGATGCCTATATTCCCGATTATCAGAACTATTACAGTCCCGGAACCCGACCTTTCAGTTATCGCATGGTGGATGAAATCACCAAGGTTATCGGTATTATCAACGTTAATGAATTAAGTCAGAGCGTCGGCTATACCCCCCGCTACATCAACCGGCTCTTTAATAAAGAGATTGGCTTACCACCTAAGACCTTCTCAAAAATTATCCGTTTTCAGAATGTGCTGCTGGCGCTGGGGAAAGATCAGAATATTTCAGCCATTGCGGCGGATATGGGTTATTATGATCAGTCCCATCTGCTCAAGGAATTTAAACAATTCACGGGTATATCGCCCCTGAATTACCGCAAATCACTGGCCAAAGGTATGGCGCTCCGAATTTAAACGGACCAATCCCCTATTAAATAATAGCAACAAGAATTAAAGCCAAGACGTATCATGATGGAATGATCACGTGTCGAAATGATTACCAATTGTTCAATAAAATTTTAAAATAAAAAACTATTTGGAGGTTTATTATGGCATTACCAGGAATTGATTTATTGTATTTAAATGAGGCCGATATGATTAAGGCCGGTGTCGGCGATGTTGTGGCATGTACCGATTGTATGGAAGAATTATTAAAGCTATTAGATAAAGGCGATTACCGCATGGGTGGTGAAAATGGCAACTCCCACGGCAGTATGATTACTTTCCCGGAAGAACCGGAATTCCCCAATATGCCCAAGAATGGTCCGGATCGTCGGTTCATGGCGATGCCCGCCTACGTCGGCGGCAAGTTTGACGTCGCCGGGATGAAATGGTACGGTTCCAATGTTGAAAACCGTCATAAAAACCTGCCGCGTTCGATCCTGATGATGATGTTAAACGATAAAGACACCAGCGCACCCTTAGCATTGATGTCAGCCAACCTGCTCAGTGCTTACCGGACTGCCGCGGTACCCGGCGTCGGCGTAAAAAATCTGGCCCTTAAAGATGCCAAAGTTCTTGGCATCGTCGGTCCGGGGGTCATCAACTCGACCGCCATTGAGACCTTTGCCGCCTTGCGTCCAACCCTGACGACCCTTAAAATAAAAGGTCGGGGCCACGCGTCCATCGACCGCTGCATTGAATATGTAACAGAAAAATGTCCGCAGTTTACCGAGATTATTATCTGCGAAACCCTGGAAGAATGTGTCCGTGGCTCGGATATTTTAAGCTTTGCCACCTCCACTCCGATGGGCGCTGGTCCTTCGGCTTATCCCTTTGTTGATGCCGAGTGGATCAAACCCGGGGCCCTGTTCTGTCTCCCTGGGGCGGCAGATTTTACCGATGAATTTATCCAAAGTGATAAAACCAAGCTGGTCGTCGACAATATCTCCCTTTATGAAGCCTGGGCGGAAGAATATCCCTACCCAACCTACAATATTGTCTACATCCTTGGTTCCAAATTTATGGATATGATTCATGATGGCAAACTGGAAAAAACCGATATCCACGATTTAGGAGCCATCTTAAACGGCAAGGTACCCGGACGGGAAAGCGACGACCAGATCATCCTCTACTCTGTCGGTGGGATGCCGGTGGAAGATGTAGCCTGGGGCAAAGAAGTTTATGACTATGCCCGCAAGAACAACATCGGAGTTGATCTTAATCTGTGGGATAAACCAGCATTATACTAAGATTTAAATAATACCCGGTCTGATAAGAACTTCTAATTAACATCAAGAAAACCCTTTACCCAATTTGATTATCATGGGTAAAGGGTTTTTCTGGTGTTAATTTGCTTCACGTTTGATCTATTTCCATATTCCAGATAATCTCCAAATAGCGTGCCGTGGCGACGGCTGATGGTTTTCCTTTTTGGCAGATCGCCAATTTACTGAGCTTGCGATTAGGCCGCTCAACAATCATGCGGCCTTGATCGTCCAGCTTTTGTTTTAATGCTGCAAATGCCTCGATAAATCGTATATCTTTCCGGGCTTTTTCGTAGCAAGACAGCACATAGACATAATAAAACAGGTTATAACGCAAAAATGGGTACTCCACCTGCATAAATAGGCTGCCAATGCCATAGTGACAGGGCCCGACTGGCATTTTCACAGTCCAGTGATCGAGCAGGGTTTCAACCGCCCGGTCAAGATCAACGATGCGATCCCTTCCGGCATGAAAACCGGCCAGACGAAAGGCATCCAACGCCAACAGGGTCACGCCAGGATTTGACGCTTCGGTTTCAGGACCATGCCCATAGATGAATTTATTGCAGCGCCAACCGCCGTCTTCGTAACGATCAGCAAGTAGATAATCCAGGGCGGCCTGAACCCGGGGATGGCTGGCTTACCCATTTCGGCACAATCCGGTCACCGCATGGGCCGTGTGACAGGGATAGATTGCGCCTTTCGGAGCAATCCGCACCCGGCCATCATCTCTTATGGCCCCCAGAACCAGTTCCGCCGCCCCCTGCAAAGCTTCATGATCTCTGGGCACATCAAGTTCACTGCTAATCATCAGCGCTGTCAGGGTACTGATCGATTTTTCGATACCCAGGCGTCCGTCCGCGGTTGCCCAGAAATCGGCGCCGTTGTCGTAACGGGTGGCCAGGATCTGATCGAAATCCGTGATATTTTTATTATCCTTTATCATCGCTGATCTCCTTTTATCTGTGTTCGGCACTGTTATTCAAAAGCGATACACATTTATTGATGGTGTGTTAAATCGTCCCATCCTCCGTTTTAATTTGAAATAAACATTTGGGTCCAATAGTGACCATATCCAGAACCCGTTTGAGCATAACCAACCCCGAGCTTGGTAAAGCCCGGATTTAAGATATTCGCCCGATGGCCCTCTGAATTCATCCAGCCCGCCATCACTTCTTCCGGACTGGAATAACCGGCGGCGATATTTTCACCCGCCCGATTGTACTTAATACCCAGTTCCGTCAGAACGGTAAAACAACTACTTTGATTTGGCCGGGTGTGTGAGAAAGACTGGATGATTTCTTCTGATCTAATCTGGGCAGCCCGGGTTAAGGTGGGCTCACTGCTTAATAAACCGAGATTTCTGGACGCCCGCTCTTGATTGACCAGAGCGATAACCTGAGCTTCAAAAGAGGGTTTAGTTGCCTCGATGAACGGTGTGTCGGTCTTTCCCGGGGCCGCTGAGCCCTTGGACTGGACAACAATATGAATCCCTTCGAGACGATAGGAAAAGCCCTGAGAACCGGCACTTTCGCCATTTTTTGCCCAATCCATCCAGCCATAGTTTTGGACATGAACCTGATAGTAAATATCATACTGTTCAGCATTCGCTCCGGTGAGTTTGATCTGGATTCCTTCCAGCCGCAGGCTCTGGCCGGAGGTTCCACTCATTTCGCCGTTGCTTTTCCAGCCACTGGCGGTATCGGCCTCCCAGCCAACGTTCTGAATATGGGTTTGATAGGTTATTCCCAAATCAGTTACCGGGGCATCAAGTTTGACTTCAATCCCTTCCAGGCGCAGACTTAAGCCCGAGGTTCCGCTCATTTCTCCATTTGATACAAAATCCTGCCAGCCGACATTCTGGACATGGGTCCGGTAACTGACGTTTGGCGTAGTGGCGGCCAATATATTATTAGGCCTAATCCCGATGCAGAATACTAACGCAAATAAAAAATAGAAACACCATTTTGCAACTCGACTCATCTTATTTTTGGGATGATCTAATCCAACGGTCATCCATCTCCTTTTCAATGTTCTGTAGTAATACCTATTATCGCATCGAATAATTAATCCTGAGTCGTCATAATTTTTTTCTGATAACATGATGTCTGTTTTTATTTTTCAAGACCAGTGACGTCCGCACTGACCGCAATTTTTGATTTTAACGGCAACTGAAGGTTGCCGTTGTTAATGGGTATAATCAATAATATTGATTGACTCGTCGACCTTTTTCTTAATCGCTGTTTTCATCTGTTCCGCATGGGGACAAGGAAACCCGATCGGATTTCCGCGGGTGATACATGAGGCCAAAACGATCGTGTCTGCGCCACGCTTAACCATCTCCGCCGCTCGAGTTACGGCTTTTTTGCCGGGGCATCCGCCGCAGGTGTTGACGCCGATGATTTCAATTTCTTCCGCGACGCCTTCAAATGCCAATTTGTTTGTATCCATAACCTTGAAACACGTCGTTGCTGGGCACATATCTTCAGTTTGCATACATCTGATTAATCCAACTTTCATCGCCTTATCTCGTTTTGTAATTCTCTCAATTGACTGGTGCTGGTGCTTTCACAACAATCAGTTCTAATGTTTCAGGGTGCAGATTCTTGACATTCATTTTGGTTTTAAACGGAATTTTAAGCAGTGTTCCGGCTTCATACTGATGAATTTCCTGATCGTCAAGTCCAATCGACAGTGTGCCTCTAACAACCGTCATATAGACGTTGGAATTGGAAAAATGCTCTGGCAATCCTTCCTCTTTATTGAAAACCATATGCAGATAATGAATGTTTTCGTCAAATATTACTTTTTCGACCGCCTTGTCATCACCTTGGGACAGTTTGAAAATTTTTTCTACCATTTTAACAACCTCCTTTTTTTTGTATATGATACTACATACCCACCTAATCGGCAAATATTGATTAATTTAATTGTCAATGCAAATTTTCATATTCTGCCCTGGTCAAGGAATATGCTTTGACATCCCGGATTTCACCAGTATAGATCTTTTCTGCCTGTCGGATTGTTCCTTCATAAAGAAAACCGCATTTTTCAATAACCCGTTGGGATCCCAGGTTAGATGGATAATGCCCGACCGAGATCAAACTGAGACCTAGGGTGTTAAAACCATATGCCAGGACGGCTCGGGCTGCTTCTGTCATAATTCCCTGTCCCCAATAATCCTCGCTCAGAGCGTAGCCTAGCATCCGTGCCTGATCGTTCTGGCGATGGGGATCTTCAATCAATCCGATTGAGCCGATAATCCGGTTATCTTTTTCAATCCCCCAGACATTTTCCTGATCAACAAAGATTGTCTTCATGATTTCCTCAGTTTCATCAATGGTTTCATGGGGCTTCCAGCCAGCCCGTGGTCCAACATTTTTATTTTTAGAATAGGCAAAAACGTCGGCAGTATCATCCATGGTTAAAGGTCTTAACCGCAGGTTTTTGGTAATAATATTCTTCATCTTAATCCTCACTCCTTCTAAATAATGTTTTCAGCAGAAACTCGATCAGTCGCTCCACCGTTAGCTGATATTTGAGCTATGTTGTGCTTTTTAAATGTGCTCATTCTTGCTCAACACCATTACCTTACTGTAATCACAATGAATTGTATGTGTCATTTCAAAACCAAAGCGAAAAAAATACTGATCCATCTCAGTTTTCAGAAAATCCTCAAAGCCTGCGGGTTCCGTTTTTTTAACGAGATAAAACGGGATCCGTTTAACCAGGCTGACGGGTTCTTCCCATTCCACGACAATCAGTTTTCCGGCGTTTTTCAAAACTCTTCCGGCCTCCGCCAGCAGCTTTCCCGCCAGTTCAGGGCTGATCTCATGCAACACCAGCGACATCACCACCACATCAAATTCTTCGCTTAGAAATTGCAAATTGGCCGCATCCATATGAAGCAGCTTGACGTTGGATAGTCCTGCTTGTTCCAATTTTGCCGCGGCTTTTTGTAGCATCGCAGCCGAAATATCAATCCCGATCACTTTGGCATTTCTTCTGGCCCCGGCAATGGCAAAAGCATTAACCCCGGTACCGGTACACATGTCCAAAACTTTTAAGGGTTCATCACCTAATATCGAAATAACGGCATTGCGGGGGCTGGTGGCCGGTTTTCTAAAGTAGGTCCGATCCAGCACATCATAGAACTTGGCATTTAATTGATAATTTTCATCTGATCCCATTTTTTCTCACTTGTTGAAGTCCGAACTTTTTCTCAAATTATGCAGGATAAAATGCGCATCGGCCCTTAGCTGAAAATGGTTCCAAACTCCTTCCCGGGTAACTTCTTCAACCTTCCAGTAATCTTTTTCTTCTTCATTTCTGATTGTTATATTCATTAACTTTCATCCCCATCATAATCCCTGATAATCGCCTCAATCCCGGCAATGGTTTCAGCTTTGCTGAGAACATAGTCACTGGTTGGCAGGCTATCAAAGAAGTCATCGAAGGCACGGATGATATTGGCTTCGTTAATAGCCAGGTGTTTAAAGATGGTTTCACCATTGCGCTGATAGTGGAGAATCAACCGGAGGGTGGGGTCTTCTTTAGAGAATTCCACCGCCGAATTCATAAAAAGTTTGTCCTCGTTGATGGCAAAACACTTTCTTTCATTGGCAATCATATCGGCGTGCAATTGTTTGATCAGCTGTAGTCGTTCTTCCGCGGGAAAAGGATGGACCATTTCTTCGGGCAGATAGATATAGCCATCTTCCATGAATTGTCGTAGGTATTTCAGGGAAAAAACATCCACCATCCCCTTGTTATTGGCCCGGAATTTATCATAAAATGGAACCACTGCCGCATACAGGGCCTCATAATAAGGAAAATCCCGATTCATCTGTTTATCGATCATCTCATCGGTATAATAGCGGGAAAAACAAGGTATCGGTTGCATCACAAGTTTTGTCGGCAGGGCATCTTCCAGGGCGTAGATCTCAAAAACATTACGGCTTTCCTGAATAAACGGGGCACTATTTTCTAAGAGCTCTGAAAAATAACCAGCATATACCTGATAAAGCCCTGCCTCCCAATACACCACTGCAGTGGCAAGATCCTTTGACAGGGTGATCAATCGATTGGTGGTTAACAGATAATAAGGGAATACCCCGCTATCAACCGGATGCTCATCTGAAGACCGATAATAAAAACGAGATTGATAGTCGACATTATCCAGCAGCGACAGCTCTGCCAGCTTTTTAAAGGCTATCAGACTTTGATCAGCTTCTGATTCACTGCAATTTTGGGGAAAGCTGACGATATCCTGCAAAACCAGATTTTTTCCAGATCCCATCATTTGCTGAAAAATGTAGTCATAGACAGCATCCCAGTCATACGGAATGACTTGCTGGATTTGTGGCGTCGCACTGGCAAAAATCTCACAGTCAATGGCATTTTCAACCATTCGCAGGACATTGGTTTGTCCTCTGATAATCTCCATGCCATCGGTAGGCATGCTCTTTAAGGTTTCCCCATTTTTTAAACCGATTTCTTTTGAGAAAGGAATGGTATACTCGGTAAGTTCGGTAATCGTTTCGATCAGACCGATAATAGCTTTCCGATTATAATAGTCCCGCTGGCCGATGGTTTCCATTTCCAGGATATTTTTCAGTTCCTCTTCTTCCGCCTCCGACAGCCGCAACGATTTGCACAGGCCGCTAAAAATCTTTTTAGACGGCAGCCGCTCACCGGATTTTACCCGCTGTAGGGTTGTCCGGTCAATCTTGCCGATCTCCGCCAGAGCCTGCACCGTTTCACCGCTATCGGCAATTAATTCTACAATTCTTTGTGTAAATAATGACATGATCAATTCTCCCTCTTTCGTTCAGTTATCGCTTTTAAGTTAAGTTTTTCCATATACCGTCAGATACTATTTTCAATATCCTTTACTGATCTTCCTTCATCATTCACCCACATCGTCAGGCCGTCGGCACTGGCATAGGTTACAAAGGCTGTGGCACTGAGGCCAAAAGTTAGCACAAGAAGTTAGGTTATTGTTACTATTGGTTTTCACCATCTTAACAACATCAGAAAATCCTCCTGTTGAACCGCAAGAATCTCAAAGCCGCATTTTTTATAAAGCGCCACTGCCGGATTGTTTTGTGTCACACTGAGCGAAACCGTCGTATTACCGGCTTCACGAAGCCGTTTTAACATCGCGTCCTTCCTTCCTTAAGTTTTCTTTGCAACTTTATCAATCACATATTATATCACTCTTGGCATTCTCTCCCTTCACCCAATCCGCACCGCATTCTCCTTAACCTCCTTGACAATTTCCACCAGCCGCTGCTGTTTGGTCAGATCAAACAGCTTGCCGAAGCTTTGCGGTTTGTCAAAGGGTGGTTTCATCAATTCGGTGATGTTTTCGATGTAGCCGTTCTGGACCACATAGTCGATGACCTTGCGGACGAAGACGATCTGGGATTGGTTCAGAGTCTGGTCGTCGATAAAGTCTGAAAAAGCCGCCATCGCCGCCTGGGGTTCCAGTTTGGCGATCTTGCGGATCAGCAGACCAAAGGGCGTTTCGCCGAATTCCCGTTGATAATCGGCCTTGCTGCCCAGTTCTTTGGTGAGGATGTGCTCTAGCACCTGGTAATCGGTCTGGGTCAGGGGGATATTTTTGCGCAGTTTCTGGATCGCCAGGATATCCTGATGGTCATTGACATAGCGGTTTACCTTCATTTTATAATCGCCATAGTCATAGGCCGCTTCCATCACCTTCCCCTCGTTGCGGTCGACGATCGGGTCGTAGAGGCTGGTGATCACCGGTGACTTTTCCTGGCCGCTTTCAATGATAAACTTGATCAGCTCGCGGAGATCCTGCCGCACTTTTTCAAAGGCCAGCAGATCTCCGGCGGCCCAAAATTCATCGGTAGTGACTGTCTGGATCAGCGGTAGCCGAGCCTTGATCTGGGGAATCGTGATTTTCTGCTCCAGCTCATTCATCAGGCCGCAAAGCTGGCGTTTAGCGGTATGATAGGCCGGCAGAGCTTCAATCTGGCTCAGCATTAGACCGTAGATCAGGTTGTCAAAACGCTTGGCCGGCTCGTCGGTGTCGGCCATGAAGACCAGTGGGGCCATTTCATCAACCAGGGCACCCTGATCCTGCTCACTCAGGCAGATGAAAGCGCTGGCCTGGCGGAACTGTTCGACAAACTGCCGTTTTAAACTGACCGCAATCAGCTCCGGGTTCAGGATCTGCACCTGGGTCAGCACTGTTTTTGTCAGATCCCGGCGCCAATGCTGATAGCTGTTGGCGGCAAAGGCGCTAACCTGAAGGTGGCGCATCAGCCGCACCCGTTTGGCAAAGATGGCCTCGCTGAGAGACCCGGTTTCGCGGCTCTCGAGGCCCTCCTTATGGGCCCGGAAAAACTCAAAATTGCCCAGATAGTCAAAGATAAAAAAGCGTCGCTTATCCGAATAGCTGCCATCAATCAGATCGGTGCAGTCCAGCCCTGGACAAAGCCGGGTGCCCCGGCCGATCATCTGCCAGAACTTGGTCTTCGATCGGACCTTTTTAAACAGCACCAGATTGACGCATTCCGGGACATCGATACCAGTATCCATCATATCCACTGAAACGGCGATATGGGGTTCTTTCGCGGCGATCTTGAAATCGTCAATGATCGTCTGGGCATAGCTGTCCTCACAGGTGATCCGTTTGGCAAAGCCACCTTTAAGATGGGGATAAAGGTGGTTGAACCGTTTAAGAATAAACTCCGCGTGCTGTTTATTCTGGGCAAAAATAATGGTCTTGCCGATCCGGTCGCCGCCGGCCACATGGATGCCGTTGGTCATTAAATCCTGGATCACCGTATCAACGGTTTTCTCGTTAAAGACAAAGGTATTAATTTTCGGAGATGGGATAAACTCCGGCCGACTGCCGTCATCTTCGGTAAAGTCCTGCTCATAGCGCGCTTTATCGGCCTCGGAAAGTTGATCGTAGCTGATCCCCGCTTCCAGAAAGGCGGTGGCAGTTTCGATATTGTAATAGGGCACCAGCACGTGATCGGTGGCCACGGCGGTTTCGAAATCGTAGGCATAGGTAGGGACGCCGAGTTCCATTTCAAAAAAATCATAGGTGCTCCGATCCGGGTCATTTCGAGGCGTAGCCGTCAGTCCCACCAGAATAGCGTCAAAATAGTCGAAGATGGTGCGATATTTTTTAAAAATACTGCGATGGCTCTCGTCAATAATAATCAGGTCAAAATGAGCCGGGGTAAACAGTCGCTGACCGTCCTCGTTTTTTTCACTATCGATGGCGTTGAGCATCGTGGGATAGGTGGAAAAAACAATCCGGGCGTTT
>JAQUWM010000137.1 GCA_028692885.1 Acetobacterium sp.
CAATCTTTTCGTCAAGATAAACGCCATATTCGCCAGACATTTTTTTGCAGCTGATGTTTCCCGCTGCCATTAACTGATCACAGACATAGTCTGCAAATTCCTTACTGGTTGCCATTGTGTCCTCCTAATTAACTTATGATGGTTGTGTTTTAAAAACTCAACGCCTTTTGTCGATTGGTAATGCGGATCTGCATGCTTGCCATCACATCCAATGCCGCCTCGTTAAGGCAGTCGTCATTGCTGGCGACACAACTGGCATCGACAATAATTTCCGCTTCGGGCAGCGCCGCCTTGGCCAGCACGGCATCCGAGATCAGACAAATATTTGACACCACCCCGACCAACTCGACCCGGTCATACTGGTTCGCCGCCAGAAACTCAGCCAGCTCCATCGATCCAAATGCGATCTTTTCGATACAGGTATCAGTATCCAGCCGCAGTTCAGCCACCTTGCCATAAAGTTCCCACCCGTTGGTTCCTTTGATGCAATGAACAACCGGCAAATTTCTACCTTCCTGAGTGTTTAAATAATCGGCTGTATGGGTGTCATAGGTAAACAGAATTTCCTGGCCTTTCTGGCGATATTCCAATATCTTTTGGGCAATCGGCTCCTCAAGACGAACCGCCTGGGGAAAGCCCAGGGCTCCATCAACAAAATCTTGCTGATAATCAATTACAAGTAGAATACTTCTCATCCATTTCACTCTCCTTTATTTATGCCAATCGAATTCATGCCTTTCCAATGGCTTTACTCGCCAATGATTTTAACCAGCACCCGCTTTTCTCGTTTGCCATCAAACTCAAAATAAAAGATCTGTTCCCATTGTCCAAAATCCAGCTTGCCGGCGGTTACGGCCACCACTGTTTCTCTGCCCATAATCGTTCGTTTCAAATGGGCATCGGCATTATCTTCGTAACCATTATGCCGATACTGACTATACGGCTTTTCTGGTGCCAGTTTTTCCAGCCAGATCTCATAATCCTGATGTAAACCGCCTTCATCATCGTTAATAAAAACACTGGCCGTAATATTCATCGCATTGATCAAAATAAGCCCTTCTTTAATGCCACTTTCCGCCAACGCTTTTTCAACATCTTCAGTAATATTGACAAGTCCTCTTCTTCTGTGCAAATTAAAATGCAACTCTTTACGATAAGAAATCATTTTTACTCTCCTTGTTTTTCTATATCCGACTACGTTTCATCATAAAATTCAGCAATTTTTCAAAAGATGTTGATGTCATCAAACTTATAATCTTCCACATTCCCCACAAAAATCTTGTTCCACACTGATGATCGCCCCACAAACGCAGAGCCGTCCATCGCTTTGCACTGCCGGAGCGGCTATTTTTAGCTGATCTTGAATATTCTCACCACAGATATTACAAAACTTTTCACTGTTCTTTTGAATGTTGCCACATGAACAGATCAACGTGCCATCATCAATTTTGGCACCACAATCAGGACAAAACTTATCATTCTTATCCAGTTTTTTACCGCAATCACAGGTTCGTTTAATTTGATTCTGCTTCTCCACCAATTCTTTTTCTTTGCGTAATGATTCGATATTCACATCAAGTTCAGCCACTTTTTTAAAATAGCCCTCCAAGGTTCCCATATTCATGTTGCCGTCCTGATAAAGATCGTATGCTTCTCGACCAAGTACGCCAAACATTTTCGATTTTTCCTTAAGCAACTCGGTAAGTTCGTTTTTGATGGCGTTAAGGCTTTTTTTCCCACTGGCAGCATTTTTCTTACCAACCCCATCTTTGATAATTCCACTCACTGTTTCACCCACCATCTCGCCAACTATGGTGGTATTTTCTTTGATTTTTCCAAATAAAGACTTCACTGGCATAACATACTCCTTTCGATGACACCCTATTGTTCGATCCGCAAGCCTTCTTTTAAGAACTCCGAATATATTTTTTCAATATTAATAAAATGTTGTTCCATTTTCGTTTTAAAACTTTCCTTTAAGCGGTTCTGCTGGTTTTTAAAATTGTTATACTCATGTATCAAGACTTGCTGCAATTTAGTATTTAATTTTTTAGCAAATACGCCGGCGATAATCTTGACATAAATAAAATAGCTCAAAGCGCCAACAACCAAAGGGAGAAAAACGCCTGGTATCAAAAATTTAAAACCATTGGGCAAATTTTCACTAATATAACTTTTAATATCAAAACCAAAGTTTTTTGTAAACGTTCCTAGTTCTTTGATAAAACCGTTGACCATTCCGAGCGTCTCAGTGGTGGTATTGATGATATCGGGATTATTGGCAACCGCATCTACCGTAGCACTCCCGATCATGTAAAGCGAAAACATCATAAATACTACAATGGCCAGTAAAATAACCGCCGGCAATAACATCCAAAATCTTTTTAAACGCACATTTCTGCAGATTGCCTTGTTGATCGATTTTTCCATTGATCCCATGTGCGTACTAAAAAGTACATCTTTGTAGCTGATTGCGTTTCCGTCCCCTTTGATTCGCTGTTCCAGAGCATCCGAATTGCGATCAAAGATATTATAGAGTTCTTTCTCCGATAGTTTTCTTCCATCAAAGTCCTGCTTTGCCAAACCATACTTCAAACGTTCCAGCATAATGGTATTATTATTGACCATCCGATCGGTAAAATTCAGCATCACTTTCTTGGCATCGGCATTGTATGAATCAAGCACATTTTCAAACCAGTCATGCAGTTTTTTGGTATCCGTAATGATTGGCAACATAATCTTGACATCGGTTATTTCAGCGATCTTGCGGTTTAATCTGATTAAGGCCTCATCGATGTCGCCTTGATATGAGTATACTTCATTCCGATTGTCATTGAAGGTTTCCTTCACAATTTGATCTAAATTCTTAAATTTATTCGGTAGCTGATTGATATTTAATTCGCTCATTTCGTTCTCCTCAGTCGTAATGCCGTTGCGTTGCCAATAACATTTCAACGGTTTCCAGTTTTTCTTGCAAATAAGGAAGCTTTTTTTCATCAATATTCGTCAGGGCCCGAAATTTCATAAAAGTGCGATCCATATTTCTTAACTCATCATCAAATACCAAGGTAACCGACTTTGATAACTGATTGTCAACTTCTTGTTTTATGGTTTCAATATCAGCACTGAATTTCTCACGGTGCTGGTCAACTTTTTTCATCATTGCATCATTAAAACCGGCCGCCGCCGCTTTTTGGGATATATCGTAGAGCATCAGTGCACCAGCGCCAGCACCCACACCGGCAACCAGCAGCACCGCTCCAGTTGGCCCTAAAATGACACCTGCAAGGCCGGTGCCGACGGTTTTTGCTAAAGCATACATCGCTACCCCACCGGTTGCACCACCCGTTGTCCCACCGGCTATTGAGGTCGCCAGTACCTTGTTGTCATACTCTTTTTTTTCTTTCCAGACCTTGTCAAAATATTCACCACTGGCGGTGGTTAATGAATGGTTACTCGCTCGTGTTTGGATGATATGGTTCTTTGTCGAAATTACAATATTCGCTTTACTTTTAGAAAGGGTGCCGTAGACATGATTCTCGAGATCCAGATAGACTGGTCTTTCTTCGAGTAAGGTTAAGACATTGATAAATACCTTTTCGATTTCCCACAGGTACGACTTTATCGCTTGTTGGGTCTTGCGTTCGATATTCCGATTCATGATGCTTTTATGGTTTTCATTGACGGCCATCAACCAATGTTCAAACTCGCCTTTATCAGCAAAACTGTTTATTCGATGAGGTGCCAGTTTTTGAATGATCTCCACTTTATAATTGTCAATTTCCAGATTAACTTCTTTGGCAAGTTCGCTAATTAAAGTTTGGATATTCCGGTGGTGTGTTTCCCGGAAAGAATCGATATGAAAATTTATCTGTTTGACAATGTCCAAGTCACATTGAAATTGCTGATATCTGTTATTGAATGCGGTTTTTAGTAAAACGACGGTGTCGTCTGCATAGCTGATCAGCATATTCAGATCGGTAATGTCGTTATCACCATAATTCAGCTGCTCAATTAATTGCCTAAGATGTTGTTTGACTTCATTTAAATCGGTATCCTTTGTTAATTCCGATAGACAAGTCATTATTTCAAGGATGTTTTCTTGCTTTGATAAAGCACTGTTCACGTAAATCCCCCTTCAGATGATAAAACGAAAGCTTATTCTAGATGTGATACCTAAATTTTAAGGCTACTTGAATCGCACGTTTCCAATTATTTAAGATAAACTTAAGAGTTGTAGCCATATATTAACATTTTATAAGCTAATTTTCCATAAAAAATATTTTTCAGAAGTTTTTCCATTTGCTGCAATGGTTTCAGTTGGTGTATACTCAAGGGAGTTACATTAAAAAACACGATCGATTAAAGCAGGTGAAAAATTATGCCAGAACTACCAGAAGTCGAAACCGTTCGCAGAACGTTAAAGAATTTTATTATTGGAAAAGAAATTACGGAAATCCGGGTTCATTACGATAAGATTGTCGTCGGGGATACAAATAATTTTGTGGCGTCGTTAACCGGCCAGACCATTCAGGATATTGATCGGGTCGGGAAATACTTGATCTTTATTTTAGATCGCGATGCGTTTATTTCTCATTTGCGGATGGAAGGCAAATATCATATTGTCGACGCTTCCAAGCCGCTAAATAAACATGAGCATCTTAGCTTTATCTTTAGTGATGGCACCGCCTTACGCTATCAAGACACCCGTAAATTTGGTCGTTTAGAACTGGTGAACAAAGAAAGCTATCGTCACGATTTACCGCTTTGCAAGCTTGGACCCGAACCGTGGGATGCTGATCCTAAAGCGATCTACGCAAAAATACATAAGAGCAGTCTGCCGATTAAAACCTTGCTGTTGGATCAAACCATTATGACTGGAATCGGCAATATCTACGCCAATGAAATCTGTTTCGCGATGAAAATGGATCCCACCACCCCCGGGAAACG
>JAQUWM010000138.1 GCA_028692885.1 Acetobacterium sp.
AGATCACAACCCTGGTATAATCAACTCCTTTGCCCAATTTCTTTTTAAAATACTGCTCCATATAAACCTTCAGTTCGTGCTGCATATGCCTGCGCTGGCGATCATCCATTTTTTTGCGGGTATCAATGCAGACGATGTTTTTTCCCTGCTCGTCCCCATTCCTTACAAATGACATGGCATTCACTCCCCATATAAAGGTTTTAACAAAGAAAAAAACCAATATTCTGACAATTGCCAAGTTTAAAATAACCCTGGTCATTTTAAACCCTATCGCCAAAATATTGGTTTTCTGCAGAGCCACCTTGCCGGTTTCCCTGTAACCTACCTTATTAATTTTTTAATAAAGCTTAGCCAATTTTAAATCGTATAAATCGATAAAAAACATATTTTACATATTGGTTTTCTGCAGAGCCACCGCGCTGGTTTCTCAGAAATCAACCAATACTATTATGAATTTAGCATAGACTATTTGACATGAAAATGCAATACTTTTCACCTTTCCTGTCAAGTCCAAACCCCCAAAAAACCGCCCGATTTTAAAAACCGGGCGGTTTAACCATATATTATAAGAATATGAGTACTCTGTTAGAAGTAGGAACTAAAGTTTATCACTTATTTTTGATAAGGCTGTACTATCCATTTCAGGCAGTTGTCTTTCTTGCCGCCGAAAATGTCGTAACCCTTAACAATATCATTCAAAGGCGCGCGATGGGTGCACAGGAAGTTGGTGTTGATCTTGCCGCCCTTAATGAGCTTAATCAGTTCAGGGATGCGGTTGGCGTTTACCAAACCCATGTTGATACTGATATTTTTTATCCATAAAGTGTTCATGGCAAGTTCCTGGGGCTTTTCAAATACGCCGATCAGGGAAACGTGTCCACCTGCTCTAACTGCGTCTATGGCCATATCGAAAGTCGGTTTGAAACCGTTGGCTTCGATGGTAGCATCGGCGCCGCGGCCTTCGGTCATGTCCCTGATTGCATCTCCAACGCTCGGTACATTGAGGGGGTTTACTCCGACATCGGCAATACCTTGTTTAACCGCAAAATCCAACCGGTCTTGATTGATATCAACAGCGATGATTTTGGAAGGTCCCCATAATCTGGCTGTGGTCATTGCGCACATACCTACCGGGCCGCCACCCATAACAGCTACAGTGTCGCCGGGCTCGATGTGAGCGTTCTCAGCTCCGTAATAACCGGTGGAAAGGATATCGCCAACGAAAAGTACGTCTTCTTCAGTAAGCCCTTCGGGGATGGTGAACATGCCCAGGTTGGCATGGGAAACGCGAACGTATTCAGCCTGGCAGCCGTCAATCATATATCCAAAAATCCAGCTGCCGGTTGTGCAATGGGAATAGATGCCCCGTACGCAATAGAAGCACTCGCCGCACTGGGTTACACAGGAGACTGCTACCTTGTCGCCAACTTTGTTATTCCGGACCGCAGGGCCTACTTCTACAACTTCGCCAACAAATTCGTGACCGATAATTCTTCCGTCAGCCACTTCAGGCATGCCGCCATGCCAGATATGAATGTCGGTACCGCATATGGTGGAAGTAGTTACTCTGACAATCGCATCATCGGGCTCAATAATTTTGGGTACAGGAACATTCTCAAGACCTATTTTTTCCGGTCCGCGATATACTAATGCTTTCATGGTATCTGCCATTTTCTATTACCTCCTAAATTTTATAATTCAAATTTTTTGATAGGTATTTAAGGTCACAGTTTGCACACCACCTCTTTCTTTTCGGTTCTGCTCGAAAACAAAAAAGGCCAATATTCTTAGTGTCCTTAAAAGACTTGTTACATAAGAATACTGGTCTGTCTTGAAGCCGCCTTTACGGTTTCTTCGCGATCCACCATGATATGCAGTTTTGGGGCTCTATTTTATTCTGTCAGGACGCGGTCAAACACCACAATATGCATCCAAAAGTCGTTTTCCGGTTCGATGTCATAGGTCTGGTGAATAGCCCGGGCCTGCAGTTTTTCTTCAAAATATGCCATATTATCGATCGAGTGCTGCCGGGCTACTTGCATACGCGCCGCCCGGACTACTTCTTTTCCGGCTGGCGTTTGAACAATATATATCTCCGGATCGGTCAGGAATCTCTCGCCCCGGATAATGAGCATATCCTCCCATAAAATAACTTTGGTATAGTCGACACCCTTGCCCAGTTTTTTCTTAAAGTATTGTTCCATATATACTTTTAATTCATGTTGGAGCTGTTTCCGCTGCCGGTCATCAAGCTTTTTACGCGCATCAATATTAACGATATTTGATGCCTTGTCCTTATCTTGCGATGCAGATGACATATAATTCACTCCTAAATAAGATTGTGAGAAATCTAATATGAAAAAAACCAATATTCTGTAACCAGGCTTTAACACCTTCGCCAAAATATTGGTTATCCGCAGAGCCTCCCCGAACGGGGTTTCTCCTCAATCCCCATCTTATATACCTTAAAATATAATATACAATTTTTTGATATATAGCAATGACTAAATTTTCACAAATAAATATTAGCATAAAAGCGTGAATCTTCTACAAATATATTCAAGTTTAGCCATGGAAAAAAATATTTATTGACAAAAAATTAATTACTATCTATAATTTCATCCAGATGTTCCTTGTTTAAAAATAAAAAGGTGGATTATGGAGAACCTCGTTTGAGAGGCTCCAAAGAACCAATATTTTTGTGAAGCACCCGGTTAGGGTCAACTTCAAAAAAGTATTGGTTTTTTTACTTAAAATCAATATTAATAAATTTGATGATTCCTCTCCCTAAGGATTCATGTTCAAAGCCAGGATACACCCCGTCATGGGGTGTATCCTGGTTTCTGAATAAAAACAGCCTTAAAAACACTCCTACTCCGTTGCTTAAAGGCTCTGACATCCCTCCTATTTACAATTTATATCTTACTAGCTACAGCAAACCAGCCGAACAATGTGTGCATCGCAATTTTGTCCCAGACCACTTGCCAACATGACTTGTATTATTATCCATTTTTTAATCGCTCATCTTCTTTTTTTAGCTTAGATTGTAACCCGCTTGATATAACTAACATATTTTAGTAAAGAGCGGTTATTTATGGTAGTTTAAGCATGCAACTGGCACTACCGAGATAATATGCCAGATTGAATATTTCCGTACCCGAAATGCTGCTGCTCACTGCAATACCTCCAACTGAGCCACCAGCAAAAAAAGAGCGACTAAAAGGGATGGGAGGTTAGTTCTGTGAAAATAGTACGGGTATCGGAGCTACAGCAATATATAGGATGTAAAATAGCCAGAAATGTGTATATCGGTGAAGGGCAATTATATATCGGCAAAAATACTGAACTAACCGCAAAATCGATAGAGATCCTGCAAAACAAAGGTGATCTGCTGCCATTTGAATATGTTTATGTGCATACCCCTGACAGCGAAGGAATCGAACTGGCGGAAGAGGTTATCAGCGACCAGTTGAAATTCAAAGCCAAGAAAACCATCAATTCCGTCTTTGACAATATTAATGTAGCCAGCAGTCGTAACTTTGGTGAAATCATCAACTCCATCGTGGATGATCTTATGGAAAACCGCAATGTAATCCAAGGCATCAATACTCTGCTCTTTTACAAAAAGAACGATATTGCCGCCCATTGCCTGAATACAGCTATCATCGCTTCCATTATCGGTGTAAAGCTGGGTCTGCCGCGTAATAATATCGAAAACATGGCAGTCGGAGCAGCCCTTCATGACATTGGCAAGGCCAGGATTCCCCCTGAACAACTCGACTCCCGAAAGCCGGAAGATCTGCTGGCTAATCAGGGCCATCCTTTGCTGGGTTATCAACAGGCCGATAAAAGCTCCCTGTCCTTGATAGCCAAAAGGATAATACTTATGCATCATGTCTGGGAGGACTATGAGGCTTCATGGGAATCCAACCATAATATTTATCAATCTTTTCCCAATAAATTAAATAATAACTCCATAGATGCCCGTTTTAAAGACATCTATATCAGCATCGTTCAAACAGCGGATGTTTTCGACAATATGTGTACGCAAGGTTTATCCAAAACTGCAGTTCTGGAATATATACGTGATATGCAGTATATCCGTTTTGGACCAGGCGCAAAAGCTCTCCTCCAATGCATATCTCCATACTCGCTCGGCAGTGAAGTGCGTTTAAACAACGGTATGACTGCTTTGGTAGCCGGTCACACCGATATCCCCGAGCGCCCAATTATAACCTTTACAAAAGGCCCGTTGAAAAACTCGACTATCGACCTGACTGAAAAAGCCTACTTAACGTACCAGTTGGAAGAGAAAACCGGTTCTCAAAAAGGAATTTTGTAAGGCCAGGTTATTTCTCCTTTTTTAGATCAAGATTGTTTTCCTCGCAAGGAGGTCAATATGATTACGAATGCTTTAAAAGCCCTGAATAATACAGTATCTTTTCTGATTGGTCCGATGTCTCCAACTCTGACAACAGCCGTATGTTTTTGCCTGGCTTCCAGTGTGGCACGAATAGTGCAGCAAGGATTGATCTGGGACACCCTAACTAAAATCAGCAAACGCATCCTCAGCTACTTTATATTTCTTCTGGTTGCCAATCGTATGGATGCCATGGGGCTTAATATGTTATTGGGTTGGCAGGGCAATACCCAATTATTAGTAGCAGCATGGATAGCAATAAACGAACTTAAAAACATTTTTCTGCTGGTAAAACAATTTGGAGAGATTGAACCTCCGGCCATCATAACCGAACGTATGGACCATCTGCAAATGGGTCAGATCAATAAGTCCGCCGGTTATGTGGATTCAGAAAGCCTGGATGAACAAATCAAGCTGCTAAAAGCCAATATGGACCAGCTAAAGGCCTTGGCCCAACTTCAAATTCAAACTACCGCCGCCGTCAACCAAGCCACAACAGCCGTTAATCCAGCCGCAGCAGATATGCCT
>JAQUWM010000034.1 GCA_028692885.1 Acetobacterium sp.
TGGCAGAACTGGAAAGAATGGAACTCGTTTTTGCACAAAGAACCAGCGGCAGATTTATTACGGAGGATTTGAAAGTGATAGAAGAAGCGAAAAAAAACTTGGCAGTCCAGGAAATTGGCGCATTTCTTAAAAAAATGAAAAAGTTGGGCATGAGCCGAAATGAAATAGTGGCATTGATGGAAAAGATCGAGGAAGGGGAAAATGATGATGACCATATTAAGCACTAAAAATCTGACTAAAAGCTATGGTAAAAAAACAGCCCTATCCAACATCAATATGGAAATACAACGAGGACGGATCATTGGGTTACTGGGGCCAAACGGCAGTGGCAAAAGTACTTTTATCAAGCTGGCCGCCGGTTTGCTGGTGCCAACAGAGGGGGAAATTACCATCGATGGTGATGTTCCTGGGGTTGATACCAAAGCGAAGGTTTCCTATCTGTCTGAGCGCACCTATCTCAATGACTGGATGCGGGTTAGCGAGATCATTGCCTTTTTTGAAGATTTTTATACCGATTTCAATCGCATTAAAGCAGAAAACATGCTTAAGGATTTGAATATCAATCCTGATGACCGCCTTAAAACGATGTCCAAGGGAACCAAAGAAAAGGTGCAGCTGATTCTGGTGATGAGTCGGCAAGCTCAGTTATATCTTCTTGATGAACCCATTGGTGGGGTTGATCCAGCCGCCCGGGATTATATTTTAAATACCATCATCACGAATTACAAAGAAGATGCATCAGTGATTATTTCTACCCATCTGATTGCCGATATTGAACAGATTCTGGATGATATTATTTTTATTAATCAGGGTGAACTGGTGCTGAGCTCTAGTGTCGATGAGATACGAGAAACCCATAACAAGTCAGTGGATGGATTATTCAGGGAGGTTTTTAAATGTTAGGAAAACTGATTAAACACGAAACCAGGGCCACCAGTCGAATTTTTTTGCCATTGTACGGTGCCCTGTTGATATTAACGATTTTCACCAAACTGGTTATGGCCATTGGTGCACCGGATTTCTTTTCTGAAGCAGCGTCAAATAATAGAGTTGCCGAAATTATTTTAGGGATTAGTTTTACCCTTTATTTTATTCTGATCGTCGGCATTTGCGTGATGACCATGGTGATGATTATTCAGCGCTTTTATAAAAATTTATTCACTGATGAGGGCTATCTGATGTTCAGTCTGCCGGTTAAAACCTGGGAACTGGTTTTATCCAAGCTGCTGGTGGGGATGATCTGGTCGGCCGTCTGCACAGTCATGATTGTCCTGACTTTTTTCATTTTCTCGCTGGGAACTTTTTCGATGATGGAACTGTCACAGGCGATACGTTCGGCCTATTCGATGTTTTACCTGCAAACGGCGATGGAACTTAATCTCTTTATGGCAGAGCTGGCATTATTCATCCTGGTTAATACGGTTGCATCGATCCTGATGATTTACGTTGCCATTGCCATCGGACAGTTGTTCAGCCAACATCGGATTGTAGCTGCCTTTGGAGCCTATATTGTTATTACCATTGCACTACAGATTATTGGGTCGGTGTTCATGGCTGTTTTGGCTATTGGCAATCTGGAGAACCTTGTTTTAAATGGTCGTGATGCGATGACAACCATCCACTGGCTTATTAATGGGTCAACTGTGCTTAATGTGCTGTTTGGTATTGCTTTCTACTATGGTACCCAGAGCATTATGAAAAAATGTCTTAATCTGGAATAATTTGTGTTGATTTGTGTTATAATAATCAGCAATTGATTGGTTGAAACCAGAGAACAAAAAGAAAGAGGGTCGATCAAAATTTTTATTCAAGTCAGAGATTTGCACAAAGATTTCAAATTGGGGAAAGAAGACATCAACATCCTTAAGGGAATTAATCTGGATATCGAACAAGGGGAAATGGTGGCCCTGCTTGGTCCTTCGGGATCAGGTAAATCCACCTTTTTGAACGTGCTGGGGGGACTAGTTCCGCCCACCTCCGGGGACATCATGATTCGAGATTATCATATCAGTGAAATGTTGGAGAACGAGCTGTGTCTGTTTCGACGTGAGCACCTCGGTTTTATTTTTCAGTCCTACAATTTAATCTCGACCATGACCGCCATGGAAAATGTGGCTCTGGCCCTGACCTTTGCCGGTGTCAAAAAAGAAATTCGCAAGAAACGGGCAATCGAAGCCCTGGAAGTGGTGGGGCTGGTGGATCGGATGGGTCATAAACCCAGCGAACTATCAGGGGGACAGCAGCAGCGGGTGAGTATTGCCAGGGCACTGGTCAACCATCCGGAGATTATCCTGGCCGATGAGCCCACCGGGAACCTGGACTCAAAAACAAGTGCCGATATTATGGAAATGATCTATCGTCTCAACCGGGAAGAGAACCAGACCTTTGTCATTGTTACCCATGATCCCGATACCACCAAATACTGTACCAAGGTTATTCATATGCAGGATGGCCTGATCGAATCCGAAGTCAATCAATAAGCTTTGACTAGGATCGAAATTCAAAGAAATGGAGAAATTATGAAAGAGCGAACAAAATTCGAAATCAAGACAAAATACCTGTTTTCAGTCCTGTTGGCGGCTCTGCTATTAGTATGTTTTATGCCAACAGCCCTGGCCGCACCGGAACAACCGTTGCTCCAGATCAGTTCAGTTACCTTCAATCCGGCGACTGTGTCACCTGGAAAGGAATTCAAGCTGGTGGTTACTTTGACTAATCATGGCGACTACGATGCCCATAACGTGACCCTGGATGTATTATCCCAGTCTGGTGCCACTGATCTCGGGGTGTTTTCAATGGTAGGCAGCGGCAGCCATTTTTATCGGGAAGAGATTCCTTCAGCAGAAAGTGCTACCATTGAAATTCCGATGGTCAGCTCCCCGAATGCTGAAGCTAAAAATTATAATCTGAATCTTCAGATCAATTGCGAAACCAGTGGCGGATCAGTTTATAATTTTACCGAAACCGTGGGTATTGTGATTAATGAAAGTGATTCAATGTCCATTATTGCTTCGGATCGTTTTGTCTTGATCGAAAATGACAAAGGGGTCACGCCGATCGAATTTGAAATTGCCAATTTTGGTTCCAATCCGGTGCGTGGGGTTCAGGTCAGCGTGTCAGCCGAGGGGGTTTCATTTTCCAAAGATTATAATTATTATGGCACCTTCGAAAAAGATGATAACGACGATTTTTCAGCCGATGTTACGACCGCCAACGCGGGTGAATTTCCGGGGAAAATAACCGTGAAATACATGGACAGTTTTAACAATGAACGGGTGATTGAAAAAGCCATCACCATTGTCTCTGAGGAAGCCACCACCCCGGCAGCCGAGTCCGGGGATGAGAATGTTTTTCAGAAATTTCTCAGAGTGGTCTTTGGCATTGGCGCGTAGTGGGGTGAGATCGTGAATAAGCAAGAACTCCTGCGATTATCCTGGGAGAATCTCTGGCGTATGAAATTTCGGACCATTCTCACCATTATCGGCGTAGTCATTGGAACATCCTCCATCATCGTGATGGTTTCCATTGGTAATGGCGCTCAGAAAAGCATCACCGATGAACTTTCCGGTATCGGCTCAGTGACCACCCTGCAGGTTTACCAGGATCTTTCCTCCATGGGGATGACTTCCATGGGTAGTGGCAAAACCGAGGATAAACCGATCCTTAATGATGATGCTATCAAAGATATGAAAAAAATTGATGGTGTAGTGGCGGTCACCCCCGTTGTGAACCTTAGTGGTGGTGAGATTGAGGTTGATCGTGAACAGTATGGGGTTTCATTGATGGGTGTCGACTATGGTGTTTTGGAAGATATGCGTTATGAAACGACCAGCGGCAAAAAACCCGGAGCGAATGATGAAAACAGTGTCATCCTGGGCAAGGATATTCTAACGAGTTTAACCTATACCGGCGCTTCGACCCAGCTTACCGAAAGTGAAGTCAAACCGGAAGATCTCATCGGCCAGAACATTAGCATGACCATCAAACGTACCAATGCGAATGGCGAAGAGGAGATTAAGACCCAGAAGCTGAAGGTGACCGGGGTGCTCGAATCTACTGGTGGCAATGAAGATTATTCTGTTATTGCCAACTATAATCTGGTGACGGAGCTCAACGAATGGCAGACTGGAAAGAAAGCCAATGTCAAGAAGCAGGGTTATACTCAGGCATTAGTAACGGTGGAGGATTCCACGGTGGTTAATGCCGTCACCACAGAAGTTGAGGCGATGGAGTTTACGGTATTTTCGATGCAGCAGATTCTTGATTCCATGGGCTCGGTGTTTCAGATGCTGCAGATTCTTTTGGGCGGTATCGGTGGGGTGGCTCTGCTGGTGGCCTGTATCGGTATTGTCAATACCATGACCATGTCCATTTATGAGCGCACCAAGGAAATCGGCATCATGAAGGTCATCGGTGCGTCGATATCGGATATCCGTAACATGTTTATTGCCGAATCCACCATGATTGGATTAATCGGGGGTCTGGTGGGGATTGTTATCAGCCTGGTGCTTTCGGTGCTGATCAACCTCATTGCCGGCTTTTTTATCGGCGGTGAAGGCGGAGTAACGATTTCCTTTATTACACCGGGTCTGGTAATTTTTGCCCTGGTGTTTTCAGCTCTGGTAGGGCTTTTGTCGGGAGTTCGTCCGGCCATCAAGGCTGCCAATCTGAGTTCACTGGACGCCATCCGTAGTGAATAATCCAGCGGATGAAAGCAGATTGATAAGAATCAAATTAAAGAATATAAACTTATGAATGATCGTCGCGGCAGTGCTAAAGGCATGAATCATTTGCCACTACAAGAAGAAAATAAATGAAATAAAAAGGAGTAAAAATGAACTATCTATACCTATTAATTAATCCTGTAAAATTTTTTAAACAGGTCTCCGAAAAAGAGAAGTTGTCGTTATTGATTCCGATTTTGATCATTACCATCATCGGCTGTTTAACTGGTGTGATCGCCGGCAATGTGGTGGGAAGCATGGATCTTCCCGCTGATCAGTTGGGAATGGTTAAAACCGTCAGTATTGTCACCGGAATTATTTCCGGAATTATCAGCCTGGCCATTGCTATGGTAGTCAAGGCCGCCATCTTTAATCTGGTGTTAAAAAAAATGGGCGGGGAGGGTTCTTTTAAAACCGCTGTTTATGTAGTGGGGCTCAGCTATTTTCCCAAGATCTTTCAGAGTATTCTCAATATTTTCTTTCAAAAACCAATTGACATGACCAAGGTTTATGAAATGGATTGGGTAGCCTTTTTGGCGGGGATCTTGAGTATCTTCAACATCTGGCAGATTGTGCTGACCATCATTGGTCTGGCTATTGTCTATGGTGTGAGTTACAAAAAAACTGCTATTCCGGTGATCGGACTGGAAGTCGTGGCAGCAGGACTCGGCTTGGCGGTATCATTGATTAGCCTTAATTCGATGGCTGGCTTAACGACGACAGCGATTCAATAAAGGGATAACAGAATATTTGAATTCTGAGAAAATAAATGTTCATCGGGTAATCAGGTGATGTAATCCAATAAAAACAGCAGGAGGAACGATGGGAATCGGAATCGACTTAGGAGGTACTACCATTAAAGGTGGTGTTGTAAATGATCAGGGGATAATTCTAGTTGAGCGGCTGGTTAAAACGAGAAGTCATCTTGGTTATTCCCATGTACTAGGAGATCTAATTAAACTGATTGAGGAACTGCAGCTCCTTTCACCAGAGGAACAGGTGATTGGAATTGGGATTCCCGGGATCTTATCAGTAGACGGAGGTACCATTGTTTCTTGTCCCAACCTTCAATGGGAAAATATCCCATTGAAGCGGGATCTTGAGCAGGCATTATCGACGGCAGTTTTACTGGTCAATGATGCAACCGCCGCCTGTATTGCAGAAGCTGCATTCGGTAGTACCCGGGGAAAGGCAAATTCAGTGATGATTACCCTGGGCACTGGTGTTGGCGGTGGGGTGATTATCAATAACCGTATTATTTCTGGAGCTCAGGGTGTTGCCTCGGAAATTGGACATATGCTTATGGAAGAAAATTTTTATCGTTGTGGTTGTGGTAAAAACGGCTGTTTGGAAACGTTTGCATCAGCGACGGCGATGATCCGTTACTGCCATCTGCGAATTAATCAGGGATATGATTCAACGCTTCGTTCGATTGAAGATTTTGATGGTGAAGCGATCATGGATGCTGCCAAAGCAGGAGACTCATTAGCTGAAGAAGCAGTGAACCGGCTGGCCAACTATTTGGGCTGGGCCATTGCTAATATCAACGATATTATCAATCCGGAAAGTTTTACTATTGGCGGGGGATTATCATATGCGGGAGAATTTCTCCTGGAAAAAATTCAAGCTGAAGCCATCAAACGATTGACTTATCCCCAATATGCGGTACCTGAAATGGTTCTGGCCAGGTTTAAAAATGAGGCCGGGATGATTGGTGCAGCGAATCTGGGGAGTTTCATTTGAAATAATTTGAATAAAATTAGATGCTGAGGATTCAATCGAAGTAATAACTTTGTTAAATTTATATTTTTGTGTTTTTTACTCTAGACAGATCAAAAAAATTGTGGTAGTATTTATACAAACGATTTCATAAAGATCGTTAATACAAAAATTCAAGGAGGAAATTATGGCTATAGCAGATCAAGTGTTTGGGTATTTCATGCCAGTAGTGAATTTAATGGGACCTGGTTCCGTTAAAGAAGTAGGGGCACAGGCAGCATCATTGGGGCTGAAAAAAGCATTAATCGTAACAGATAAAGGCATGGTGGCAATGGGTGTTGCTGATCAAATCAAAGACATCATTGAAGCCGCTGGATTAGGCGTAGTTATTTTTGGGGGAGCTCAACCAAACCCAACAGATACAAACGTACATGATGGATTCAAAATATTCACAGACGAAAAATGCGACTTAATCGTATCTTTAGGTGGCGGATCTTCACATGACTGTGCAAAAGGTATCGGTCTTGTTGCTGGTAACGGCGGACACATCAGAGATTTCGAAGGCGTTAACAAAAGCACAAAAGCAATGACACCATTGATCGCGATCAACACTACTGCTGGTACAGCTAGTGAAATGACACGTTTCTGTATTATCACAAACTCTGAAACTCATGTTAAAATGGCAATCGTTGACTGGAGATGTACACCAACCATTTCAATCAATGATCCAGTATTAATGATGGGCATGCCTCCAGCTTTAACAGCTGCAACAGGAATGGATGCATTAACACATTCAGTTGAAGCTTATATGTCAACAATTGCAACACCAGTAACTGACTCAGCTGCTTTAATGTCAATGAAACTAATCGGCGAAAACCTTCGTCAGGCAGTTGCTAATGGCGATAACTTTGAAGCAAGAAATAACATGGCTTATGCACAATTCTTAGGCGGTATGGCATTTAACAATGCAAGCTTAGGTTATGTACATGCTATGGCACATCAATTAGGTGGTTTTTATGACCTTCCTCATGGTGTTTGTAATGCAATCTTATTACCACATGTACAACGATTCAATTTAAACGCTAATCCACAACGTTTAGCTGATATCGCAGTTGCATTAGGCGAAAATATCGAAGGACTTTCAGTTCGCGATGCCGCTGAAAAAGGACTTGATGCAATCGTTAAACTTTCTGAAGATGTTGGAATCCCAGCCGGCTTAACTGCTCTTAACGTAAAAGAAAAAGATTTCGAAGTAATGGCTAAAAATGCTATGAAAGATGCTTGTATGGGCACAAATCCAAGAATAGCTAAATTAGAAGACGTTATCCAAATCTTTAAAGACGCAATGTAACAATTGCCTGATCATTTCAAAATTTTAGGCTTTTGAAATGAATCCTTTGCAAGGAACCTTGAAAAAGGCTACTATTTGACTTAATAGATGATCTCTGCGTTAGCAGGGGTCATCTTTTTATATGTGTGTCATCAAAAAACCGTGCATCTTTTACAGACGCACGGTTTTTTGATGATCATCCTCTTGGGGAGTTTTTTCATATGGTTTTGGTAATACGATTAGATTTGAAAATTTGTAAGGAGATATTATTATCTTCAGATCAATCAAGTTGTTTAGGGATTCTTCCACCGTTTTAAGGTCGGAAAAAAAGCTTCCATCTCTCTTCTTGCTTCATCTTCGTCAATGCCTGGTTTTTCTTTTAACAGGTAGGGGATGCTCACTTCAATCATGCGTTCTTTCGTAATTTTAGTCGTGAAATCACCATATTTATAACAGTCGTTACAAAAATCTTTGCTTTTAGAGCCGTTTTTCTCAGTACCATATAGTTCATCGGTTTCTCCCATGGGTTTTCCACAGCTCTGACATAGTTTGTCGTTCATCATTATAATCTCCATTCATCATTTTAAAATCAGGGTTTAGGTATTTTGTTATGAATTTAGTGCGGGCAATTATTGTTTTGATAAATACAAGTGAATTTTTAGACATTCCATGTAAATCTATTATACCGAGGTTTACTAATCAAAACAAGGGGTACTTTAAAAGTAGTAAGAAGAAACGTTTAAATAAATAGACGATTAATGCTATGTTGAATGAAATATTATAGCAAAGTACGGCACATTGATATAAAGCAAGCAATCAAGCCAGTTTAATTTGTAAAATAATTTAACCCAACTTAAATATCATCGTAATAACAGTATATTTTAATAAAAAAAACAGTATTTTTCTTAAAATATACTAAATAGTTATTGACAGTGTCACTGAATACGAGTACAATAAAGTTGTAAATAAAAAAGAAATTACAATATTTCATCTTAATTATTGGCAAAATTTAGAAAGACAAAAATTTCTTAGGTAGTTCCGCATTTAGATTTCAATATCGATAATTACGAAACTGATTACTCTGAGTTAAGGGTGTTTTCGCAATTATCAATTATAAAAATAAAGGAGAAAAAACATGTCAAAAATTGAAGAAGTCAAAGCAAAGGTTGAAGCAGGAAAGTCAAAACTGGTACCCGGACTGGTACAGGAAGCTTTAGATGAAGGCAGTGCACCAGGAGAAATTCTCGAGGCGATGGTCGATTCCATGGGCGTGGTTGGGGAGAAATTCTCTTCAGGAGAAATTTTCGTTCCTGAAATGCTCATAGCGGCTAAAGCCATGTCAAAAGGCGTGGAAGTATTAAAACCGCTGATGGCTGGCGACGGTTCAAACTCGCTGGGAACCTGTATCATTGGTACGGTAGCCGGCG
Source organism: Acetobacterium sp. (assembly GCA_028692885.1). Lineage (GTDB taxonomy): Bacteria > Bacillota > Clostridia > Eubacteriales > Eubacteriaceae > Acetobacterium. The sequence goes on from JAQUWM010000034.1 coordinate 9,201, forward strand.
ATCTTCACGATATCGGGAAAAATCTGGTATCTATGATGATCGAAAGCGCTGGTTTCGATATGGTTGATTTGGGTGTTGATGTACCAGCGGATACTTTCGTACAGGCAGTAAAAGACAATAATAATGTAAAACTTGTTGCGTGTTCGGGTCTTCTGACCACTACTATGCCAGCTTTAAAAGAAGCGGTACAGACCATTAAAGCCGCATATCCAGAATTAAAAGTCATCGTTGGTGGTGCACCGGTCACGCCAGAATATGCAGCCGAAGTCGGCGCTGATGGATATGCTCCAGATGCTGGTAGTGCAGCTGTTAAAGCAAAAGAACTGGCAACTGCTTAAATGAATATCAATTTAAGGAGCGAGATAAGATGATTATTATCGGAGAAAAAATTAACGGTGCGATTCCTTCCACAGCGCAAGCAATCGCCGCCAAAGATGGCGATTTTATCAAAAATCTGGCCAAGATTCAGACTGAAGCTGGCGTCGATTATATCGATGTTTGTGCATCGGTCGATGATGACATCGAACTGGAAACAATGAAATGGTTGATCGATCTGGTTCAGGAAGTGACGGATACCCCGATTGCGGTCGACAGTCCCAATGTCTATACTTGCATCGAATCAATGAAATATTGCAACAAACCCGGTTTGTTTAACTCCGTCTCATTAGAAGGTGATAAGATTGATGCGGCTTTTAAAGCCATCGCTGATACCAAATGGGAATGCGTGGCGCTGTTAAACAGTGACAAAGGGATCCCTAAAACAGCCAAAGACCGTCTCGATGTGTTTGCTGATTTAATGGCCAAAGTCAAAGAATATGGCATCGATCCATCCCGCATGCACATTGATCCGCTAGTTGAAATGCTGTGTACTTCGGAAGACGGGATTGCCATGGTCGTTGAAGTGATCCGCAGCATTAAAGAACAGTATCCGACGATCCATGTTACCGGTGCCGTCAGTAATATTTCGTTCAACCTGCCGGCTCGAAAAATGGTCAACATGGGCTTTACCGTTCTGGCCATGAACGCTGGTCTTGACAGTGCCATTCTGGATCCAACCAATGGCGATTTAATGGGGATCATCTTTGCCACTGAAGCGTTATTAGGTGAAGACGACTATTGTATGGAATATATTGGCGCTTACCGGGAAGGTATTTTCGGTCAGAAGAAATAATCGATGATAAATGGGAAATTATAAATTAGAAAGGAGAAATTAAAATGTTGACAAAAAGACAAAATCTAGTGGAGGTAATGAAGGGTGGAAATCCGGATCGCTTTGTGAAACAATACGAAGCCTTTGCGATGATGATGAAAACTCCGATTACTCGAATAAAACCACCAGTAGGTGGGGAAATTGTAAATGAATGGGGTGTTACCATTCGCTGGCCGGAAGGTCAACTAGGGGCATTTCCTGTCCATGACGAAGAACATATTGTAATTAAAGATATCACCAAATGGCAAGACTATGTAAAAGCGCCTTCTGTTGAACAACCGGAAGAAAAATGGGCCATTGCCATTGCTGAAGCTGCGGCGGTTGACCGAAATGATCAATATGTCACCGTTTTTGTAGCTCCGGGTATTTTTGAGCAGGTTCATTATCTGATGAGTATGGAAGAAGCGTTAATGGCTTATTATGAAGAGCCGGAAGCCATGCATGAGCTGATTGATTATATTGTGGAATTTGAACTCAAACTGGCTAAAGAGTTTGTTGATCATCTCCACCCAGATGCGGTGTTCCATCATGATGACTGGGGCAGCCAGATCAACTCATTTATTTCTCCGGAGATGTTTAATGAATTCTTTGTTCCGGCTTATAAGAAAATTTATGGGTATTACAAAGACAATGGCGTGGAACTGATTATCCATCATAGTGATAGCTATGGAGCCAATCTGGTGCCATCGATGATTGAAATGGGTATTGATATCTGGCAGGGAGTGATGACCACCAATAATGTTCCTGAATTAATCAAACAATATGGCGGTAAAATTACATTCATGGGCGATATTGACAGCGGCGTGATTGATTTCCCAGGCTGGACCCAGGAAAACATTGCTGAAAAAGTGGAAACAGCATGCCGACGATGCGGAAAACTGTATTTCATACCTGGTGCCAGCCAGGGATTAAATGTCAGCTCATTCCCCGGTGTTTATGAAGCAACAGATGAAGAAATTGATCGAATGACAAAAGAAATGTTTTAATTTAAGAGGATGTTTCACCCAGTTTTTAATTTGGGGGAAACATCCTTTTTTGATGAAAAAACTTATTCGTAGAGAAAATGAATCCGACTGCAATCAATGGTTTTGGCAATTTTTATACCCTTATAAAGGAGAGTAGTGACAGCATGTTGATCAATGCCAAGCAATCGCGGAATAATTCCATTGAGTAAAAAAATTAATTCGTCAATGGAATCATTAAGGGGTTTTTCAAAATAATTCAAGAAATATTCCCGACGCCCCCCAAAATCGATAAAAAGGAGGTTGTCGAACTCTCTTTCGCTGATCACCAGATTGTACTCTTGAATATAGCCAAGGTAGGTATTGCGGATAAAATCACCGGCAATTCGATAGTTCGAGGCTTTTTTAAGAATTTCATAGTAAAAACGTCGATTATTTTTATTGTTGAGAATGAGATCGAAATAAATATAACTCAATACAGCGTGATGAAGAATAGCATTTTCAAATCCATCAATAGATTGTGCATTCAGACACTTATCAATTTGCTGATAATAATCAGAATATATTTCGTGGACAATGTTATCTTTTGTTTTGAAATAATAGGTAAAAAGTCCAATGGGAGTATCAGCTGCCGTCACTATATCTTTTATTTTTGTAGTGTCATAACCATGTTCATAAAAGCACTTTTTCGCAATTTCATAAAGATGGCTTCTTGTCTGGATACCTTTTTCGTACATAATACGCTCCTTGCGGTTTATGGATTGAGTCTACTTATATCCTATCACATTTCGACTAGGATTTAAATCTTAAAAATTATAAAATACGCTATTTTTATTATTTTATTCTAGATAGGTCTCAATTAGTGGCAAATAAAAAATGGTTTTATGCATTTATATGAAAAACAAGGGTAAAAAAGAAAAAAAGACATAAAAAAACATCCACTTGAGAAATTTATTTAGGAGGTGAATTATGGATCAGGAAGACTTGAAGCTTACAAATAAAACATCTGGGAGCTATCGGTACGAAAATGATAAGTTGTTCAGATCCCCAAAATACTGGCTATGGGGTATGGTTGTTATTCTATCTTTAATGATTGTTGCGGGGGGCTGTTTTAGTGGATCAATTCAGGAAAACGCTAAAACTGCAGCAAATGACTCAATCGTCTCTGACCAGGCAGCCGGAGAGACAGCCAATGCTGTACCAGTGCCTGAAGCGACAGCAAATGCCAGTATACCCTTTGATACGTCCAAAATTATTTATTCAGGAAATATCAGCCTGAATACTGAAGACTACCAAAATACCTTTGCAAAAATCAGCAATTATGCGGTCGAAATTGGCGGATTTGTTCAGGATTCGGGATCAAACTACGGTTCGGAACAGGCTAGTGTCCAGGCCAGTTCTGGTTACATTAGTATTCGGGTACCATCGGATAAATTTTCAGAAGCGATGGCTCAGATCGAGACATGGGGCAGTCCCATCAGTTCCAATGTCAGCAGCACCAATATTTCGCAGCAGTATCAGGATATTCAAGCGCAGCTTGACAATCTCAAAATTCAGGAAAGCCGGTTATTGGAATACTTAAAACAGGCGGCCAATGTTACCGAGATGCTGGCGATCGAAAGTGAATTAAATCGGGTTCGAACAGAAATTGACAGCCTGACCACAACAATTAAGAACTGGGATACCGAAATTGCCTATTCGACAATTTACGTTTCATTATATGAGAAAAGATTGTCCTCAACGGTGGTCAACTCGCCATTTTCGCAAATACTTTCAAAAATTGGGGAAGGTTTTGTAACCTCGATCAATGTGATTCTCTATATCCTCGCATTTTTGGTTGTTTTAATTTTTAGATTGGTTCCGTTTGCAGCCATTGTCGGATTAGGGTTCTTTATTTTCATAAAAATTAGAAAGAAAAGGAAAAATAGCAAGAATAACACTACTAAAACAGAAGCCGGTAAGATCGATGACGAAAGAACCGAAAATAAAAACTGAGGAGGTAACAACAATGTTCTGTGAAAATTGTGGTAAACAAATTCCAGAGGATGCGGCATTTTGTACACATTGCGGGGCGAAACAGCCAGGAATATCGACGACAAAGCCAGCTATCGACAGCCTACAAAAGCCCCAGCCGCCAAGACCAATTTTGCCGTCCCAACCAGCTCAAGCGGCTGAAGGTGTGGATCTGATTACAATGGGTCAGTATCTAATTATGTTTTTGATCATGGCCATCCCGATTGCGGGGATTGTGATGCTCTTTGTCTGGGGATTCAGTAGCGAAACAGGTCCCAATAAAAAGAATTTTGCCCGGGCGTACCTGATCATGATGGCCATTGCTATCGGCGTCGGGATTTTGATTAGTATTGTGATGGCTGCGATTATGGCATCGATTATGGGTTCCCTGTATTATTATTAATCACCAAGTAAAAAAAGATGCCAACTGATGATGGCATCTTTTTTGAGTGAATTATCGAGATTAGCCGATTGCTTTCCTTGGAATTGCTCAATAAATACGCATAAAAGTTTAAATATAGACAGCTGAACAATTATGATGAATAATGATTCGATTTGTATGGAAATGTGCAATTATAATGCAGAATAATGTAATACGTATTGACAAGTAGATGTAAAGCAACTATAATTAAGGCAATCGAATACAGAATTAAATTGCTTACTGATCTTATTTTCCTACAGTTTTAAACCATGGAATTTAAGACGTTAGGGTTTTTCCGGAAACGGTTTGGCCTCCCACATTGGAAAAGTAAGAGTGTTTTAGAACGCTATTTTTTGTAGTATTTTTGTGGGTTTAGTTTATACTGAGCCCTCTTTTTTTTGCAAAAATTTATATTTCTGCTAGTGGAGTGATTTGATTTGATTTGATGCTGTATTTAAATGAAAGAGAGGAAGAGAAAATGAAAAAAAAGTTATTGGAAGTGCTGTTAGTATTGGTTTTGGGGGTTATTCTGGTGGGGTGCAGTGCACCGGCAGCCGATTCAGATGCCAAAGAAAATGTTGCAACGACTCAGGAAAAAACAAAAACTGAGGAAAAGGTTGCTGATTTCAACATTACCCTTGAAGGGGTGGATGGGAAAACCCAATTTAACCAGGCCGACTTAGCTTCACTGCCGTTGGTTGAGCAAACGATTAAAATGACAAAAAAAGATGGCTCTGAAACTGGCGGGGTATTTAAAGGCTATCTGCTGAAAGATGTTGTTGCTGAATTAGGAATCACTGATTACACAAGTATTATGATGGCAGCATCTGACGGATACAATAAAACCTATGATAAAGCAACAATTGAAGCTGAAGACTCATTGTTAACGGTATCTTTAGATGGTGTTGATCTGGTCAGTGTGCTTGCTGGCAGTATGGGTTCCAGCGCATGGATTCAAGATATCAGTAAAATGAGTGTTGTAAAATAGTTGGCAACGCAAAGGTAGGCAAAGTTATCTTTGCCTGCTTTGTTTTAGTTTTGAAGATCAGATTAGGCCTGTTTCTAATAGCTGGCTGGGAGAACTGAAGATGAAGAATACTGAAAATTTCAATGATCCAAATCATAAGAACAGGATCGAGAATGATCAAAGCAATAAGAATCTAAAAAAGTGGATTTTGCCGCTGCTGATTTTACTATTGACGATTAGTTCAGTCGTACTGGTCAGCATAAATAAGATTCAAACTGAAGAGCGACTGGCAGCATTGGGTGAGGATGAGGTTAAAGTTACGGTCCATGGGGAAGAGGTTGCCCGGTTTAATCTGGAAACCGTCAAGGAATTGCCAAAAATAGTGATTAATGAAGGATTAAATACCAGTACCGGAAAAGAAAATGTCGTTTTTGGTGGTATTTTGTTAAGTGAGGCCTTTCAATCGATCGGTTTTGACTATACCTTATATGAACAAATCACTTACAAGGCCATAGACGGTTATGTTTCACAAGGAACGGTTAGTGAATTGGATAATAATATCGTTTATCTTGTTTATGAACGAAATGGCATTCAGAATCTCGGCAAAATACAGGGTGGAACTGGACCCATGGAAATTGTTATAACCGATCAGGAATTTAGTCTGAGAAACTGCAAGTTCTTGAATGAAATAAATTTTGAATAGAAAATTTGAATGAGGTATAAAATGAAAGTGATATCGGTAAGAGGTTTAACACATTCGGGTAAGACAACGGTGGTCGAAACCATTATTGCGGGGCTGAGAAGACGGGGATTTTCGGTTGGCTCGGTCAAAGAAATCCACTATGATGCATTCGCAATCGATACTCCAGGTACCAATACCCATCGACATAAAGAAGCAGGAGCTCAGCTGGTGACTGCTTTGGGAATCCATGAAACCGATATTCTCTATCAGGAAAAGCTGCCGATACGCAAACTATTGTCTCACTATGATTATGATTATGTGATTTTAGAAGGCGTTGACGATCCCGCTATTCCGTCAATCGTCACTGGTCATGATTGCAGCGGTTTGGAAGAACGACTGGATGAGACGGTTTTTGCTTTTTCAGGAATTATTGCCGATCAGTTAATCATGTATAAGGACAAAGAAGTGGTACATTGCCTTAATCAAGCGGATCATCTAGTTGATCTGGTGCAGCGCTATGCTTTTGATCTGCTGCCAGGATTTACCCAGAAATGCTGTGGTTTGTGTGGTACTGATTGCGCTGGATTTTGTCGAAAAATTGTAGCAAATCAGGCTAAAAGAAGTGATTGTCCGTTAAAAAATGATGGGGTAACGCTGGAAATAAACGAAGAAAAAGTAGTGATGGTGCCATTTGTTCAGAAGCTGATCAGAAATGCGGTGTTGAGTGTTGTTTCTGAATTGGAAGGTTATCAAAAAGGCGCGGACATTACCATTCGTCTTGGGACAGTAGAAAATGAATAGTGAAATTATTCGGGCACAGTATCAAGCCCAGGCGTATACGGTTATAAAATGCTTTAAGAGCAAAAAAAATCGGGTGCGACTGCTTCAAATGATAGAAGTGGAAAAAACAGCATTGATAATCGAAAAAGTCTTTTCATGTTATGATCAAATGCAAAAAGAGCTTGAAATATTCAATATGATGGCTGCTTTAGAGATCGCAACGCCGATTTGCTATGGCCAGATTGATAACGTACTGTTATATCAATATATCGAAGGACAAACGCTTTGCGAAAAATTAGAAGCGGCAGAGAAAGTTGCACAACAAACGGATAATAATAAAGAGAAACCGGACAATGAAATCGTTGAGCTAATTAGCAAGACCATCGACTGGCTAAACCAATTCCATGAAAAAACAGGCTATTGTCTTTTTGATATTAATTTGCGTAATTTTATTGTGCAGAAAAATAAAATTTGGGCCATTGATTATGAGGATGCTAGAAAGTTAGATAAAGCGGTGGATTTTGGAAGATTGCTGGCCTTTATTCTCACCTATGATCCCAGCTTTACCCGATGGAAAATTTCGTTGGTTGAAAAAATAGAAACGTATATCAAAAATAATATTGATGTCGTGTTTAGTAGGGTGATGCAGGAGAAAGAGAAAGAGTTATTGAGTATTGAAAAAAGGAGGGAGAAACTTGTTGGCAAAGCGATTTGAAATATTTACCCTTTTTGATCTCGTCATTATATCGATGATGTCGGCATTGGGAATTGCAGTGAAGGTGGTATTGGTACCGCTGGTTCATATTATTACCGGGCCATTTTTTATTCCTGGGGGATCCATTTCCGGTGGGATCTATATGCTGTTCATTGTTCTGGGTGCGATGATTGTTAAAAAGCCTGGTTCAGCTTTTCTGGTATGTCTGATTCAGGCCATCTTAGTGACGATCACAGGAACTATGGGTTCCCATGGCATTATGAGTCTGGTAACCTACCTGATTCCCGGGATCGGGGTGGAAATACTTTATTTTCTGATTGGAAAATACAAATATACCAAAGGTGGTTGTTTCAGTGCTGGGGTGGTTGCCAATGTACTGGGAAGCTTTGGGGTGAATTTTGTATTTTTTCGATTGCCCCTGATTCCACTGTTATTGACACTGAGCCTTTCCGCTTTGTCAGGCGGCTTAGGGGGGGTGTTGGCCTATACGGTTGCTAAACAGGTAGACCGCTTGAATCTGAGCAAGGAAGAAAATGCCGATCTGGAAGTGGATATCAGCCGCCCGACGGATTCGCAACAGCATGATACTGAGGACGGCCATAATGAATGACGGAGTTACTTTGCAAAAAAAAAGCATCATCAAGACAGACAGCCAAACTTTAGTCAATGATACAGAAATAAATCCCATTGAAATAAGAGATCTCTATTTTCGCTATCCCTCCTGTGATACAAATATATTACATAAATTGAATTTAAAACTGGAAACCAATGAAATTCTGGCCGTGGCAGGGCGTTCCGGCTGTGGTAAAAGCACCTTGTGTCACATTTTGGCAGGGATCATCCCAAAAACAATCCAAGGAAAAATACAAGGACAGGTAGAGTTGTTCGGGGAATCAGTTTTTTCAATGAAAACGGTTAGCTTAGTGAAGCGCGTGGGGATTGTGTTTCAGGAGCCGGACAATCAGTTGTTTTCCCCCACTATTGAATCCGAGGTGGCTTTTGGTCCTGAAAACCTGTGTATCGCCCGGGAAATTATTGGCGATCGGATTGAAGAAATGCTTGATCTAGTGGGGATGAAAGCTTATCGCTATGAATCGCCTCATAACCTGTCAGGAGGACAAAAGCAACTCATCGCCCTGGCTTCGGTACTCAGTATGAAGCCTCAAATTCTATTATTTGATGAAGCACTTTCGCAAATTGATGCGTTGGGGCGGGAACTGATCAAGGCAGCAATGCTACGTCTAAAAGAAACCGGAAAATCGATCATCATGGTAGAACACGATTTTGATAATATGGATATTGCAGACCGTATTTTAGTGTTAAAAAAAGGGCAGTTGATAACCTATGAGGGGGCGTTGTAAGAAAGGAGCCAGAATGGAAAGCTATATCAAACTCAGGCAGGTTTCTTATGCATATCCCAAGGGCCGGTTTTCGTTGCATGATGTTAGTTTAAATCTGAATCAGGGAGAAATAACGGTAGTTAAAGGCCTCAATGGATCGGGAAAAACGACACTGGGTAAAATTATCATGGGTATTTTAATACCCTCAACGGGCACAATCGAGATTGATGGGGTGGATAGTAATAAGTTAAAGCTTTGTCATCGTGGATCTAAAATTGGATATGCTTTTCAAAATCCAGATCGCCAACTTTTTACCGCCAGTGTTTTTGAAGAAATAACATTTCCGCTTGAAATTAAGGGAATGTCAAAAAAAGCAGCGGATCAAAAGGCGACGATGTTATTGGAAAAATTTGACCTCGCTCATTTAAAGCAACGGGTTCCGATGCGGCTCAGTCGTGGCGAAAAACAACGATTGGTGCTGGCGTCGATTTTAGCTCAGGAACCGGGCTATCTAATTCTCGACGAACCGTCAACGGGACTAGACCGGGATAGGCGAAGGGAGTTGTACGATCTATTAGAAACCTTAACCCGTGAAGGGATTGGCATGGCGGTAATTTCCCATGATCTTCAGTTTACAGAAAACTATGCCGATCGGATTATCACTATGGCAGAAGGGCAGGTGATAATTGATGGTCTATAAAATTGATCCCCGGACAAAAATCATTCTGGTTTTATGCCTGACGTCGATGGTTTTAATTGTCGAGAATATCTGGTTTGTGATCGGAATTGGAGTGATTTCGGTGACATGCGCATTGTTTATGAGGGTGGAACTCTTTGATCTGATCAAACGATACCATCGTATTTTGATTTTAATCCTGACAATTTCGCTGGTCCAGAGTATTTTTACGCAGGATGATCAGGTGTTGCTGGAAGTCGCAGGGATTTCCATTCTCACTGAAAATGGAATTAAACTTGGTGTTAAAACCTTTATCCGGATGTTGGTTATTTTAACATCGGGAATGATCATGTCTACCTCAAACTACCGTGAAACGATTCAGGGGTTGATTCAATGGAAGATCCCTTATAAAATTGCGTTTATGACTTCACTGTCGCTGCGCTTTATTCCCATATTCATGGAAGAATTTCAGGATTCAATGGTTGCTTTGCAACTAAAAGGGATTGATTTTAAGAAAATACCCTTGGGGGAAAAAACCCGGATTTATGTTTATCTCTTAACCCCGATTATTTTATCGTCCCTGAAACATGCAGAGGAAATTGCCATTGCTATGGAAAGTCGAGGGTTTGGGGCCTACCCGAAACGGGTAGAGTATCTGGTTCTCCAGTTAAAAGGTCGGGATTATGGTGTAATGGCGGGGAGCGTATTAATTAGTATTGTTTATGTGACATTATCGTTGATAATTTGAGCGTTAAAACTAAATAAAAATTAAAAGAAAGATTAAAAGGACAGTTAAAATGAAAAAAGTTAGTATTTTTTTAAGTCTGCTATTGATAACAGCGGTGTGTCTGGGCTGCAGTGCAGCGGGTGAGAGCCAGGCAGATAAGGAACCTGGTTTTTCGGGCGATGCTCAGGTGAAGGTGGTGACCGCAGATGGTACAGCGTTGACCATCGATGAAAAGATAATGTCCGCATCAGAAATAGCTGTTTTTGAGACAACTCAGGGAAAGAGTGGCGAAGAACCGGAAACAAATACTCATCGCGGGGTGTTATTGAAAAATGTTTTATCTCAAGCTGGGGTGAACATTGACAGTGTCAATGAAATCAAATGCACCTCGCTGGATGGTTTTTCCAAAGTATACAGTAAAACCGATTTAAACGATCCGGAGAAATTATTTCTGACCTTTCAAATGGATGGAGAGCAATTAACTTATAATAATCAGGATTGCTTTTTTATCGTCGCAAAAAACGAGAGTTTCAAACAAAATTGGTCTAAATTTTTGGGCGAGATAGTCATTTCTTAAATTAAGGCTGAAAAAATATCGTTAAAAAGAAAGCGAGGAAATCAATGAAAAAGGTTTATTTATTTTTATTAGTTGCGATGATGTTTCTGGTATTGGCGGGTTGTACAGAGAATCAAAAGTATCAGGCAGGAAGCTATTCCGGTTCGGCTCAGGGGAAAAATGGTCCAATTAAGGTTGATGTGACCTTCACTGCCGACAAAATTGAATCTGTCAAAGTCGTATCGCATCAGGATGATCTTGATTACGCAATTAAGGCAGTGGAGGGGATGCCGGAAATTATTCTGGACAAACAACGATTGGATGTTGATGCTGTTTCAGGAGCAACTTTGACTAGTCGGGGAATTGTTGGTGCGGTAGCACAATGTGTGACTGATGCGGGGATTGATCCTGAAAAACTTGGTTTTGTTTCGGTTGACAAGAAAACCGATGGACAGGAAATTCAAATTACCGGGTTGGCAGAGGATAAAATTATCACTGGCGATGAAATCAAAGCGATGACGCCGGTCGAATTCGATGCGATCTCAGTGGATGCCAGCGGTACGCAAACCCCGACCAAAGGCAAGGGTGTTAAACTTGAAAGTATCCTGTCTCAATATGGCGAATCTCAGAAAAATTATGATGCCATTGTTTTAAATGCGACTGATGGTTATGCCATTGAAATCCCCCGGGACGTTCTGGCCATCAGAGATGTGATTATTGCGTATGAAATCAATGGGGCAGCTAGCGATTTGCGAACAGTAGTACCCGATGAACGGGCAATGTATTGGGTTAAATTTCTAAATAAAATTGATATCAAAGGTGCTATCGCAGCAGTCGAAACGGAAAATCTAGTGCTGCTGGAAACCGCTGTTTTACAATGTACAAGCGAGGAGTATAAGTATTATGATGCCCTTGATCAGGCGATTTCAATCAGTCAGCTGTTGGAAAAAACAGGCGTGGAAAAAGCCGATAGCGTCGATGTCACCGGCATCGATGGATGGGCCAGAACCGAAAATTATAATCTTTACGCCAAACAATACATTAAAATTACTGGTGAAAATACCCCTATGTTTATCGGCCCGGATCTTCCCGAGGGCATGCGCATGAAGGATATGCTGTCCAACAAAATTGGTAAGAATATGATTTTAAGCGTCACCAAAGCTCAGGAAAAATATGGCAGTACCACAGTTGGCGGACAAACTGGCGTTTCGATTGAACGACTCTTTCAGGAACTTAAGATTAAAGAAGCACCAAACTATATTTTAAAGGGTGCTGACGGCCAGGAAGTTCAGATATCCCTTAATGACTTAAAAAAAGGAATTCTCTGTCTTTCAGACAAGGGTGTAAACAGCGTCTTTGAGGGACTGGGAAATGACACATCAGTGACAGGGCTGCTGTCGATTAAAGCGCTGCAGTAAAAGGCTTACGATGAAAATTAAATTTAAATTAATGCTTGTTTTAATCCTGTTTGGAGGCCTTATGATAGCAGGCACCGGGTGTAATAGTTATCAGGGTCTTTCCGGCGATTATGAGCACAGTTTCCAGATCAGGGGCGACGTCGAAATCCCACAGAAGATATCAACACTAATGGGATACCGAATAAAGCGGGTAACAAAAGACAATAGAAACGCCACGGCAATTGCTCTGGCAGACGTGATCAATACAGCCAAACCCCGATCAACCAGTTATGATCTTCTTTTTGTGGGGGCGGATGGATTATCCTCAAAAATAAAAGGTGACGACCTGACGGGATGCAATTTGGCTTATACCGATCAATATGACTGGGAACTAATCAATGAATTGCATCCCATTTCCAGTCAGGTAAAAAATCTGAGAGAGATTATTGTCATTTCGACAAATTGTGAGGATGATAAAAATGCCGTCGGTATCAACGATCAAAGCGGTTATCGAAGTACCACTGCGGGGAATCTTTTTTTAAGCGGTTTCAAAGAAAAACGGATTTTTGAGGGACAGTCGCAACTCAACGAGAAAGAGGTTACTGTTTATACAACCCATGAAATCATTGCTCTTGACGATATCTTAAGCTATGACAAAGAAATTGCGGTGTTTAGCAGGGATGGCAGTGTCACATTTGATAAACCTGGCGATGATAGTTTTTTTGAAATTACCGAAACAGGAATTGATTATACTGCTGTTGATAAAACGCAGGTCATCGATGTTGCCGGGATCATTGCCGATCCACCAAAATTTTCAATCACCGATGTCGCTTCAGATACCATCCATCAGCTTGAAAAGGGAAACAATGTGATGGTCATTGAGCTCGATGGCCTCGGTTGGCAGATGTTGGAAACAGCAAAAGAAAAGGGCAGGGCGCCCTACCTTGCGAGCTTACCAGCCCAACAGGCTTTGTCTGTATTTCCGCCGATTTCTCCTGCTGGGCTAGCCGCTATGATAACGGGTACTACCCCTGATATCAATGGCATCGCCGGAAGGGGTGTCATGGACTTTAATGGCGAAGATATTTTTGAAAAAGCCCAAAAACTGGGTAAACGAGTTGCCTATATTGAAGGTGATGTTAAAATGCTCAATACTTCAGTTGAACCGGTTTTGTCGGTGAATGAGGGCGCTCAGGACAGCCGTGTTTTTGAAAATACCCAAAAAGCCATCGCTGACAATAATCAATTGATCTTTACTCATTTTCACAGTATTGATGATGATGCCACAACCTATGGTCCCTATGCGCTTGAAAATATGGAGCAAATTGAGTTGGTTGACCGGATGGTGCAGCAATTGGTAAAAGATTTTAACGGAATGGTCATTATTACGGCTGACCATGGTCTTCATCCAACAGAAACAGCCGGTACTCATGGCAGGGTTTGTAGTGAAGATATGCTAGTGCCATACATTATGATTAAAGGAGGGCAGGTTTAAAAGGTCGAATCCGTGCTTTTCGCAAAAGGATATTATTAAACATCGAAGTCACCATCTTCTGCAAGCGAAAAACCGACAAGGGCAGCCAGATCTTTGCCTACTCAGCAAATCATCCAAAGCCTACGCCTTTTACAAAATCATGCTTGACCGGTTGACATAATAACAGTATAAAAATTTACAAATAGAATGGAGAAACAAATGAAAATAGCATTTACCATCAATGGAAAAACTCTAGATGCGCCGATTTCCGATCATTTTGATACAAACCAAGATATCTTGGTAGTTAAAATTTCGGATATGAGTACCGAAGAAATCAACATAACAACTGACTTGACAGTCGAGGAACTGGCTCAAAAAGTGATCGATATGAATTGCGAGGGGATCATAACTGGTAATTTTTTGAGTGAAAAAGCCTTTGATCTTCTGGCTGATGGCTGTGTGACCCGCTATTTGGGAAGCGGTTATTCAGGATTGGAAGCGATTGAGCTAATGGCAAAACGAACCTTGCCGCTGATCAGAAATTTTGAGGGGACTGAGGGATGTTCCGGTGATCACCACTAAAAAAACAGGAGGTCGCGATGGGGGATTATAAATAAGTTGAATTAAATAATTTTAAAAATTGAACTGGCTAATTGTGTAGTGTGCGGGCGAGGGTCTGACCCCTTGGTCATCACGGATCGCCCCCCTACATTAAATATCTAATTCAACTTATATACAATGATCTTGTTCAACTCATATTTGGGATTGTTCCATTTTGAGTTGACAAACCGGA
>JAQUWM010000139.1 GCA_028692885.1 Acetobacterium sp.
GGCCAATCCGGATGAGGATGTCATTCTGATTGCCGGAGATGGGAGTTTCCGGATGAATTGTCAGGAATTGATCACTGTCAGCAAGTACAAGATTCCTTTAAAAATATTCCTTTTTGATAACGAAGCATTAGGAATGGTGCGGCAATGGCAAAAGCTGTTCAGCGATAAGCGCTATGCCCAAACCGATATTGTCCAATGTACCGACTACATCATGCTGGCCGCAGCCAGTGGGATCCCCGGCTACAAGGTCACCAATATGGAAGAATTGGACAACACCCTGGCGGAAATTAAAGATCAGCAAGGGCCATTACTGGTTCACGTCAAGATTTCCAATGAAGAAGGGGTCTACCCAATCGTCCCGGCCGGTTGTGCGATTGACGAGATTTATTACGAATAGCAAATGGAAAACACGCAGAGCGTTTAGCCTGCGTGTTTTTTTACCAGAATTATTAAGGATCAGAAGATGATTTTAAATAAGGTCTAAGTTGTTCATATCTCATGAAATAAGAATAATATTAGCATGTCGGATGCTAAAGGTTGTTTTATCTGCCTTTTTATGGTAAAATTCTATAAAACTAAAATTATCTGTTTTAGAAAGGACTTCAATGGATACAAATAGAATCAGCACCAATACCAAAAATCACGATGCCAATGACAACCGCCGGGATCAAAAAAAGGCAGATTATCTGCTATTGAAGGTTACGGTCAGTCTGTTATTATATGGAATGGCGATATTTTTGCAAATGCGGATTCTGGCAAGTGGAATCAATCTGGGTGGGGTGCTGGCACAGCTGCAGGTGATCATTTCGACCTATCTGGTGGTTATCCTTAAAAAAAGTGGTTATTTGATCGCCGTTGGGTTAAATCTATTGGTATCGGCAATGGTCGCCGTGATTGTTTTCGGGAAAGGCGAGATGATGGCCTTATCGGGTATTATTGTTCCGATCGGAACGATCACAACAATCAGTATAATTTTGTTTTATGTCAAGGGTCTGGATGCAAAACTGGCCGAGGCAGCCTGGCAGAAAGAAGAACTGAGTGGGCTCTACGATGAACTGGCGGCATCAGAAAAGAAAATTATCAAACAGCATATCCAGCTGACTGAATTTGACTACAAAATGAAAGAACGTGAAACCAGAAACTATTACCTTGATTACATCGATGTTTTAACGGAGTTACCCAATCGGAGAATGATCGTCAACCGTTTGGAGCTGCTGCTCGATTTTTCGCGTAAAAACCAAAAAAGTGCTGCAGTCGTTTTCATTGATCTGGATAATTTTAAACAGATCAATCGTCTAAATGGCTATCTGATTGGCGATTTATTGCTAAAAGCGATGAGTTTGCGAATCAAAGGCTTGCTATATGAGGACGATATCCTTGGGCGCCTGGGTGGCGATGAGTTTGCGATATTAATTCAGCATCATTTAACTAAAGCTGAAATCGTTTCCTATACGGAGAAAATAAGAAAGTCACTCGAACAAAAATTTGTGATTGAAAACATTGATGTAAAGATCACTGCCAGCCTTGGGATTGCTTTTTTCCCGGACGATGGTGGTGATGCCGCCGAAATGCTTGCATATGCTGAGAGTGTTGTAAAAAATGCAGATAAAGAGGTTACTTCCAAAAACCAAGTGGATAATTAAGAAGGTGAACAAATGATACTAAAAAAAGAACGTGAAGATGTTGTTAAGTACTCTCGCAAACTGATTACCACAGGATTGACCAGAGGGACTGGCGGCAATATCAGTATTTTAAATCGGGAACAGCGACTGATGGCAGTCAGCCCGAGTGGGATTGATTATTTTGAAACCGAACCGGAAGATGTGGTCATTATGGATCTCGAAGGAAAACAAGTTGATGGAGATCGCAAACCATCGAGTGAATATGAACTTCACCGGATCTTTTATGTCAAGCGCGATGATATTGATGCGGTGGTTCATACCCACTCGGTTTATGCCACCGTGCTGGCCACCTTACGAGAGCCGCTGCCCGCCGCCAGTTATCTGGTCGCCTATTCGGGATTGGATGTCCGCTGTGCCGACTATGCCTCGTTTGGAACCACTGCACTGGCTGAATTGACTTATGCGGCCATGACTGACCGCTATGCCGTTATCATGGCTAATCATGGCTTATTGACCGGTAGTAACGATATCCTCAATGCTTTTAACATTGCCGAACAGATTGAACATTGTGCTGAAATTTATGTCAAAGCACGCGCCATTGGTACCCCGATAATTTTGGATCAAGAAGAAATGGAACGGATGATTGTCAAGTTTAACAGTTTTTATGGTCAGAAAACAACCAAAGTATAGTGGTGATTAATATGTTAAATCGGGCTTTGAGGCGGAATCATTTTAAATAATCTAAAAAAACCATTGTATTAATGATTAAAATGGGTATAATAAGAATATGTCATACTGAAAGGAAGGAGAATTGCAATGCAAAAATATGAATGTGATGTTTGTGGTTATGTTTATGACCCAGAAGTGGGAGATCCAGATAACGGGGTAGCGGCAGGAACTGCTTTTGCGGATGTTCCAGGAGATTGGGTATGTCCAGAATGTGGCGTTGATAAAAGCTCATTTTCAGAAATTTAAACAATCGTATATTTAGGTATAAGAATCACAATTACCCCGGAGACTACTGTCTTCAGGGGTGAATTTATAAGTGTAAAAGGCAAAACAATTTCGGTTTGCCTTTTACACTTATTTTTATGGTCATTTTTTGTCGGCGGTTCAGCCCAGCTGATAATCCGGATTAGCATGAAATAGTCGTATCACTATAGTGACCTAAAAGCCAAAGTTTGGAAATCATCACTGCTCTGGTGAGCTGATAGAATGAAAAAAACTACCATTTCGATGAGTTTTAACATAATTTTTTTAAAAATTATGTTAAAATAGAAAAAGGAATGTGAGGTGACGTTTATGATCAAACGATTTTCGGTTATCTATATTGGCTCAATCCGATGTGAACTGATTGTTGGACAGAGAGGCAAGGGATGCATTAAAATATTGGATCGAGCGCTATTTCCAATTAATTTTGGCAGTCAGAGTTTCACAAAAGGCGAGATTTCATTTAAATCTGTTTATGCATTATGCCAGACGATTAACGAATATATTGAAATGTCTAAAACATATGGGGTTGAATCGATAAAAATTGTCGGGACAACAGCTCTTCGGGAAGCGCGAAACCGGCTTTATATTCTTGAACAGATAAAAATCAATACCGGTGGCTACGAGGTTGAAATTCTCGATAAGGAGGAAGAAACCCATCTTATTTACCGCCATATGGTGTTAAAATGTGATCCCGAATTCAATATTATCAATGAAACCAAAGACGATCAGATGCTGGCTTCGATTTCCAGCGGAAATGTCTCGGTGGCCTTGTTAAAAAATGGCATCATTGACTATCATCAGACGGCAGAGCTGGGGTATCTTAAAATGAAAGAAATCCTCAAATCGATCGAAGAAAATTCGGAACGCTTTGAAACTCTGCTGATGGAGTTTATTGCCATTAATACCCAGGACTTCGTCGAAAATATCAGAAAGCGTCAGATCAAAAGATTGTTTGTATCTTCCCACGAGGTCGATGTGATTGCCCAACTATGCGGTTATTCCCAGCGGCAGGATTATTACGTGATCAATGCCAGAGATTTTGGGAAACTATGTAAAATTGCCGGGGATCTGACCGTCAATCAATTGTTGAAAAAGTATCCGTTGTTGGAACAAAGTGAGGCCGAGACCCTGAATCATACGTTGATGCTCTATTTGAAGTTATTGGCCGAAACTGGCGTCGAGACCTTTATCCTGATCCCGATGATCATCGGCGATGCCTTTCTGGATTTTGAATTTCAAATCACTAAAAAACAGCAATTGATTGATTGGATTGAAGCGGGCAGTTATCTCTCCGCCAAAACAATCGGAAAAAAATACCACACCAGTCCCCGGCATTCGGAATTCGTCGAAAAGATCAGCCTGAAAATTTTCGATGCCATAAAAAAATATCATCTGCTGGGAAAAAGAGAGCGCCAGCTTTTAGCGATGCTCTGCTATCTGATGGAGGTGGGAAGCTTCATCGACCACAAGAATTTTTGGGTTCAAAGCCGCTATATTATTGAAACCACCGATATCATCGGAGTCACTCAGGAAGAGAAGGTCGTGATGGGTAAGGTGGTCGAGGCGGTTAAGACAAATTTCATTAAAGGTGAAGAAAAAATTCATTCAAATGATGGACAAGAGCAATTGCTCGTCGCCAAACTGGCAGCGATCCTTAAACTCGCGATTGCCCTGGATAAAAGTTATCAGCAAAAAATTCAGAATCTTTCCTGTCATGTCAGAGATGAGAAGCTAGTCATTGAGGTGACAACCGGGAAAAATTTTCAATTGGAAGAGTATTTTTTTAAGTCGAGCCGGACAACCATGGAAAAGGTCTATGGCATTAAACCGATACTGAAGATTAAGAGGGTTGAATCATGAGAAGTAACTTATTTGTAAATAGAGAAATCAGCTGGTTGGATTTTAATTACCGGGTCTTGGATGAGGCTTATGATAAAGGTAATCGGGTGATGGATCGACTAAAATTTCTGGCCATTACGGCCTCCAACCTGGATGAGTTTTTTATGGTTCGGGTAGCTGGGATCATGGATCAGATTAATGTGGGCTATAATAAAAAATCAGTCGATGGGTTAACCCCGCTTGAACAATTGACGGCAATCAATAGCATGACCCAGGAAATGATGACCCGGCAATATAACTGTTTATCAAAATCGATCATGCCGGAGCTTAATCAGAATAATATCTTTTTTTTGCGTTACGATGAGTTGGATGATGAAGGCCGCGACTTTGCCCTTCACTATTTCAGACATGAATGTTATCCGGTTTTGACCCCTCAGGCGATTGACAACAGCCGCCCCTTTCCATTGGTCAAAAACAATCAGGTGT
>JAQUWM010000035.1 GCA_028692885.1 Acetobacterium sp.
CTTCAGGCTTTCCAGTAAGGTATCAACCACCGTTTCGGGAGTCGCTTCAACAACAATCAGAGTCCCTTGTTTATCCACCACAAAGTCGCCAATGGTGTAGGCAAAGGATGGTACCCCTTGGTAGACGGGCTGAATCTCAAGGATTTCTCCAATGGCTGCCACTAAAGTCTTTCGGTCACAGTCTGTAAATTGGTAGTTCATCGTCATTGCTTTTCACCAACTTTCTGGCAAAAGTGCCGCATATCTGGCATAATCGTAGCCTTCGCATTCCACCAGAATTCCGATTCCGGGTTCCTCTGATTGAACTAAAATACTGTGCCAAACCGCTGCTTTATCGACGCACATCATGTGTTTTCGTTCACTGATAAAATCAAAATCTTCAAGCAGGTTTTCTGAAAAATGTTTGAAACTTTCTAGTGAAAGGGTCACCGTTTCTTCAATGACATACTCGTGACCATAGCCGTAACCAATGGTTCCTTTCAAGTCTTCGAGATTTAGTGGTTTTCTGATGAAATAGGCTTTGCCGGTTTGTATTTCATCTTCGGTGCGGCTTTCGATCACCTTCCAGCGATCAACACCGGGAACTAAACCCAGCCTGCTTCCACCATCCCACAAAACATGAATGGTGCCAATATCATCAATACAGTCCACCGTACCGGTTGCGCCTTCCCCTAGATCCGAGTAAGGGTCATTCATCGATATGAGTCTGACCCGGTCACCTTTTTTGACATGTGTTAAATTTTGAGGTTTCATTTTTTGCCACCGTTTTTCTTTTTACCTTGCACAACCAGTTCAAAGCGATTTTCTTCGATCAATGACCACAGTTCTTCGGGGCCGTAGATTAGCACTTGGTCATAATTTCCGCTTGTCTCCACAAGGACCAGGTCTCTACCGTTGAGTCCGACAATCTGGTAGGTTTTCTTACCTGAAACCAGCAATGTACCTTTTTTCATGATTTTTTCTCCTTTAAATGTAGTTTTGTTGTGTCCATATATCACTCAAAAGGTGCTAATAAGCAAGTCGTAATTGACAAAGTTGATGGGTTTATTCGACTGGAAAAAGCCCGGAATAAGGAATCGTCTTACCATTACGGATAACCGAAATTCCATCTTCAGAACCAATGGTTTCGGCATAGCGTTTGACAATCACATCGCAGTATCTGGGATCCAGTTCAGAGGTGTAACAAACCCGACCCATCTGCTCGCAGGCAATCAGGGTACTGCCGCTGCCGCCGAAAGAGTCCAGAACAATGTCGCCTTCTTTACTGGAGTTACCGATAAAATAGCCACAGAGACCGACTGGCTTCATGGTGGGGTGCTCGCCATTTCGCAGGGGCTTGTCAAACCGCACCAGGGTGGTTTGCTTCCGATCCCCGTACCAGGCGTGGCCAGCGCCATCTTTCCAGCCGTAAAGAACCGGTTCGTGCTGCCATTGGTAGTCTTGACGGCCCATGACCAGGGAGTTCTTCACCCAGACCAGGCATTGCCGCAAGACATAGCCGGCTTCTTTGAAGGCGGTTCTGAAATTGTAACCCTCACTGTCAGCATGGAAAACATAGATGGGAGCGCCTTTTTTCGACTGTTCAAACATCCGCTCAAAGGCAGCCGTTAAAAACTCCAGGAAGGCCGCATCGCCAAGCTTGTCATTTTGAATCTTGAGTTTTTCCTTGGTGCCGCCCTGGTAGTCGACGTTATAAGGCGGGTCCGTTAGAACGAGATCAGCCAGTTGACCATCCATCAGGGTATCCATATCCGCCTTAACTGTGGAATCCCCACAGATCAGTCGGTGTTTTCCCAGCAACCAGACATCTCCAGGTTGGGTCATCGGGGTGGTAATCTCATCCAAAGCCTGGTCCGGATCAAAGTCATCCTCCTTGGCATCGGGCTCGCCAAAGAGCTCATTGATTTCAGCCAGATCAAAACCAGTCAGGGAAAGATCAAAACCGCTATCATCAAGATCCTTTAGCAGATCTGTTAATTGCGGCATGTCCCAATCTCCTGAGACCTTATTAAGCGCAACATTTAATGCTTTTTCTTTTTCTTCATCCATATCAACAACTACACAGTCTACTTCTTTTTCGCCCAGCTGTGTCAACACCTTAAACCGCTGGTGACCCCCGACGATGTTACCGGTCTGTTTGTTCCAGATAACGGGCTCGACATAGCCGAATTCTTTAATGGACCGTTTGAGCTTTTCATACTCGGCATCGCCGGGCTTGAGATTCTTCCTGGGATTGTATTTAGCATGTTTGATTTTCTTCACCGATATTTTTTGTATATCCAATAGACATTTTCTCCTTTCAAAACGGAATCTTTTGTGTATTTACCTTCGGGTGCCCGAAAGTCAGAATGCTTTAGAAAAAATAAACCAATGGCTTACTCACCTCGTCTAGCAGTCAGCAGCCGTTCCATCACATCATCGTGAGGGTTACTGCCTTTAAATTCCTGGGCGCAGTTTTCTTTGACCACCTGATAGATCTGATACCAGAGGTTGTTTGAGAGTTTCATGAAGCTTTGCGACATCGCCACAAAGGGTGACGGGATGGCATTCCCAGTGGTGGGGTGCTTAGCCAGAAAACCAAACTCGGTAATCGATTCTTCACACTGGATCCAACGGGATACTGCCATGGCGTACTGCTCGATTAATTGAGCAGACACCTGCTGAGAGCAACCACGTTCGGCCAGCCATTGCCAGGTAATTTCATAAACGTCAGCCGCCATCAGTGGCTTGCCATTTTTCTGGGTAGCGCTGAGATATTCTTTCGGTGGTGGCATATCCTGGCCTTCCAGCTTAGCGGGGTCAGAAAAATCTAATACTGTAAGCTTTCGTTTACCAGGGTTACCATCCATCAGTTTATCCACTAATGCTTTTTTCTTTTTTCCGGCTCCGACTCGGGAACCGCCGTGACCGTTGGCCATCGAAGCACACCGTCCTTTCCTATTTTTAACACATGCATTTTTGAAATTCAAACTCTTGCATTTAACTCTTTTTTTATTAAAATCACAGTTTAGTCTTTTCCACTTTTATATCAACTATATTTTCTAAATCTTATTGTTAATATGTGGATTTAAAACTATAATGAGATGAGAATAAATAGAAAGAGGTATAATTCTATGAAAAAACTTTTATCTTTAATCATGGTCATCAGTATGTTCTTTTGTTTATCTGCTTGTTCTCCTGCGGCTTCAAAAGAACCAGCAAACCTTACAGGTGAATGGAAACAAGTAAATAGCGGTTCAAATGATAGTTGGCAAGCAGCTACTATTGAAGGAGAAACAATAACCATAAACTGGGTATCAAATGGTGGAGATACTAAATCCTTGTACTGGGCAGGAACCTATATTGCCCCAACAACAACTGACGAACCTTATACTTGGGATTCAGTAAATGACCATAGCCAAACAGATAAAGCTTTGTTAGCTTCCGAAGATGAAACTAAAACAATGACTTATGAAAATGATCAACTCAGCTACTCGGCCAGTCTCATGGGAACAACAACTACAGTCCGTCTTGAAAAACAAAAATAGTTTTGTATCGAAGTAAGCAAGGAATCTGCTCCTTGCTTACTTTTTTTTCTAGATCCGACTCGGGAACCACCGTGACCGTTGGCCATAAAACACACCGTCCTTTCTATTATTTTTCCTATACGGCCTCTTGAAATCGCGACTTTTCACGCGTGGCCCCCTACCCGTTGCATTTGCAACACGTTTTAGCGATTTGACTACCCCCACCGGCCACCTTCTCGAGCGGTGATGGTAGAGTGACAGCTGCTGCACAAAGCCATCAGGTTCTTTTCATCGTGAGTACCACCCTTTGACAACGGTTTGATATGATGAACTTCCTGGGCTGGGGTCAGCTTTCCTTTTTTTAAACACATCTCACAAAGGGAATTGTTTCTAATGTAACGATCTCGGATGCGCTTCCATGACCAACCGTAACGTTTCCGGGTCTCAGGGTCACGCTGATACTTATTGTAGTGTTGCTCCGATAATTTCTGGTGCTCCTCACAGAACCGGCCGTTGGTTAATTCTTTACAATTGGGGTAGCTGCAGGGGCACTTGGGTTTTCTAGGCATAATATTCACCTCGTTTTGGGCATAAGAAAAGCCACCATGAGATTTCTCCCGTGGTGGCCTGTGCCTACTTTTTTCACAATACCATTATACCACATTGGGTATTAACATCAACTCTCATTTACTCTCCACTTTCGTTGACGACGATTTTCTTCAAAGCTCGATCACGCATTCGATAGGTGTGCTGGATGCTAAAGCCCATCTTGATGGCTATTTCCTCCCAGGTACAACCGCAAAGGAATCGAAGCTCAAGCAAAGTCTGAAATTCCTTATTGTCCACAGCTTTAATGCTGGCAACAATCCGCCGCTTAATGTCGATCAACTGATGGATATCATGGTCAATTTCTATTTGAAGATCAACGATTTTTGCAACCGTATCCGCCATCGAAGAAATGCTCTGGTTGGGGCTGCGGGGCATATCGCTGATGGTAGCGGTGCATTTTGTCGCCAGTTCATTTAAAGAATTAATCTGTTCCAGTTTACTGTCGATGCGAAGATCCAACCGGTAAGCTTGGCTTAAAAAATCCAAAGCGGTCATCTCAGCCCTCCTCCATTTCACAAACCTTTTTTAACAGAACCTCGCCATCCAGGGAGGAGAGCATCTCAAACCATCCAGACCGAAAGAAGCGCTCAGCAGCATCTCGTTCATTCTCATTTTTGATAACTTTATCTCGCAGCGTATTTTGTTGAGGATCGTTATCAAGCTCTGGTGTGTGTGGATGATGCTTCAAAAATCGAATTGCTTTTCGGTAGTCTTTAACTGCCTGTATAATAATCGCATTGACTAAACTTTCATAGGATTCCATAGTCGTACCCCCGAAATATTTTTCCTCGGATTGTCATCGATTGTCTCATATCTTCAAATCAGCTTTCACTGCATCTATCAGCGATTGCTGTGTAAGGTTCTTTTCGGATAGTGATTTTAATATCTGCTCGTCGATGGTGCCTTTTGTGATAAGGTGCATGATGATCACGGTTTTGCTGCTTTGTCCCTGACGCCATAGGCGGGCGTTGGTTTGCTGGTATAGCTCAAGCGACCAGGTCAGCCCAAACCAGATTAGGGTTGATCCACCGGTCTGTAGGTTTAGTCCGTGACCAGCTGAAGCCGGGTGAATAACGGCTACCGGAATTTTTTCGGCGTTCCAATCAGCAATGTCCTGGCTGGATTTGATCTCCCTGACAGTGAAACGCTTTTTGATGCGCTGGAGGTCATGCTTAAACCAGTAGGCCACCAGTACCGGCTTTTCATTGGCTGCTTCGATTAAATCCTCTAATGCGTCCAGCTTCCTGTCGTGGAATTCGATGGTGTCGCCGCTATCAGAATAAATGGCTCCATTGGCCAGCTGGCAGAGCTTTCCAGTAAGTGAAGCAGCGTTGGCTGCAGTCACATCGCCATCCGGGAGCTGCAAGATCAAATCCCGTTTCAGCTCATTGTACCGGATCCATTCGTCATCAGAGAGCTGCACTTCATATTGGGATGAAACCAGCTCTGGCATTATTAGATGATCCGTCGATTTCATGGAGATTGTAATATCGGCTATTCTGGAATAGATCGCTTCTTCGGCACCGGGTAGCGGTTTATATGAAAAAATGACCTGACCATTACGCTTGTCTGGCTTAAAATAGCTGGTGCGATACTGGCCGATGAACCTGCCGAGACGTTCTCCCAGATCAAGCAGTCTAAACTCTGCCCACAAATCAATCAGGCCGTTAGAGCTTGGCGTTCCGGTTAGACCAACCACACGTTTAACTTTCGGTCTAGCTTTCATCAAGGCTCGAAACCGCTTTGACTGATGGTTCTTGAATGACGACAATTCATCTACCACCAGCATATCAAATTTAAAGGGAACACCACTCTTTTCAATTAGCCACTGCACATTTTCACGGTTGATAATATAAATATCAGCCTGTCTGGATAATGCTGCTTTACGCTCTGTCGCAGTACCCACTGCAACCGATATAATCAGTCTATGGAGATGCTCCCATTTTTTAATTTCTGATGACCATGTATTTCTGGCTACCCGCAGCGGGGCAATTACCAGAACTTTATGAACGTCAAAGCTGTCAAATAAAAGATTACTAACGGCTGTCAGCGTAATAACGGTTTTGTCAACCCAAGCCCATATCCAACAGCAGGGCTGTAATTTCATGGTTTTCAACATACTCAATCGCATACTTTTGATAATCATGTGGGATGAACTTCATGTGGCATCACCTCCAATCTTTTTTAGTTCTGTTTCAGATACCATCAAGCATCTCTCCAATTTTTTCCACATCGTCCAGAACATAAACTGCAAAGCCCAGACGTTTTAACAACTCATGCCTTACCATCTGCAATGGCCGTGATTTTTTACCGGGAGCCTTCACTTCGACAAATGCCAGTCTCCCACCGGGTAAAAGCACCAACCGATCCGGCATTCCATCTAAACCCGGAGATACAAACTTCGGGCAGATACCGCCCATCTTTTTTACAGTTACTGCCAATTTTCGTTCGATTGTTTTTTCTCTCATACATTCCATCCTTCTTTTTTCAGCAACAAGCAACAACTGGCAACACCATTTCCTATAATTTCTACGCGGGCGTATGCGGGCACAAGAAACCTATTCCCTATTGCTTAAAGCCAATAACTAATATAAGGGATATAGTTGTTACAGTTGTTGCTTATCACCATCAAACCCTCTATTTATCGGCGTTTTCCAACTGACAACAACTTCTTTCATAAAGGCGCTGCTTGCCGTAGATGGGACGCTTCCTGACTTTTCCGGTTTTTACCCAGCCATCCACCTTTGCCATCAACGCCGCTATCGCATAGGAATCGGATGGTTTCAGATCAGAAAGACCCCGCCCGAAGCATTCGCACCAAATTTCTGCATTGCTGACAGTCGTTCGTTCCACCGTTCCTAGCGGGCTTGTTGGTGCGTTCGTTTCGGCCAGATAATTTCTGCGGGCATACGCATCCATGCTTTCCCAGCTTTCTGGTAGCAGCGTATCCAGGTATTCCTCAACCATGCCCTGGCGCTCGTCCACTTCCATGGCATCACGCTGGGCTTCTTCAGAAGCACGAAGCATCTCGCCCTCAAGAAACAGTTTCTCGCCGCTTTGATAATAGTGCTTTGCCTCAGACCAGATCTGGTCCCGTTCGACTTCTGAGAAATTCCAGGTCTTGATCTGCTCTTTACGGTTGCACTTCACCACCCAGAAACGGCGATTGCCGGTAATATCACGCAGATAGCCACGCTCTCCGTTGACGGATGCGATAATAATACACTGCCTTGGATGGCTCTCCACGGTTCTACCATAGCTGGGCCGATACTTGTCATCGGTTGTCGAAAGGAAGGCTTTGACTCTTTCAATGTCTGCTTTTTTCATTCCGGCCAGTTCGCCAATTTCGACAATCCAGAAGCCCTGCAGTTTTTCTGCGCCGGATTTATCATTCATATCGGTGAGTGACAGCGTATCCGAATAATATTCTTCACCAACCAGATCTTTAAAGAAGGTGCTTTTGCCAATCCCCTGGTCGCCGTCGAGGACAGGAATGCAGTCAAATTTTGTGCCGGGTTTATAGATTCTCGCCACCGCCCCTGCAAATGTCTTGCGGGTAACTGCCCGGATATATGGGGTGTCTGCTGCATCGAAATAGCGGATCAGCAGATTCTCCAATCGTTTAGTTCCATCCCATTCCGGGAGTTTATTAAGGTAATCACGGATGGGGTGAAAATGGCGATCATCGGCAACCTTCACAAAACTGACATCGTGGTTTCTGCTTGAAAACGAAACATAACGTACATCGATTAAAGCTTTTAGCTGCGCTGTATCTGCATCTCTCCAGAATGGATTGCCGCTTGGTCGATCCCATGGAACAGCTCCGGTAATCTGGATCCTATTGGCCATTTCATTAAATGCAAAATTTGAAAAATCAGGGTCATTATTGAGAATCAGCACTTCATTCCAGACGCTATTATCCAGCACACTGCTTTTGGGCTGATATTTTAGTCGGGTTGTCCAGTCATCCGTGTCGGCAAAATCTTCCTCCAGCAACGCTTCCCGCGCTTTTGAAAGTTCCGATTTCACTGCGTCATCGGCCACCGCAAACTCAGCCATTAGGCTGAAGGACTTCTTTTCATCCGCATCACTGAATTTATGAACGCGCACCAGATCAAAGGCATTGAGTTCTTTTTCACAGGCTGGATCGGTACTGTGATGGGAATAAGCAAATTTATCATCGTACACCACTACCCCGGCGCTGCTGTCAGCCGGAATATAATCATACCGACCCGGCACTGCTGACGCTTCATAGACATCGACAAGAAATGTCTCAATGGCCTCCTGGATGCCATAAGCCCGGCAGAAGGCTCCCACTACACCAGCTTTTTCTAGGGGATCCTGTTGGCGACGCTGCTTGTGATCGGTAGCCCTGCTTTCCCGTGAAGAGGTTGGCAGTAGCGAACAGTCACGCCAGTTGGGGTGGATGCTGAGAAATTTGTCCGGATCAAGCCACTCCCCGTCAATGCGTTTAAAAATGTACTCCCCGTTTGAAGGGGTGGTGGGCCAATACATCAGCTGATGGGGCCGATATGAACATTCATCAAAACAGTCCATGTTCCACTCTTCGGCAAAATATCTGGCAATGGCCGTGTATTCATCTGGCGTTACATCACGGGTCATGGGAATAATAATCCGGATTCTTGGTGCTTCTGGGGTATGACCATGGGTGGTATAAAGACAGGCGGTATACTTGCACAGCATCTCAAAACGTTCAATAAAGTCTCTATCCGCATGGTCGGCGTCATGAGTCAGCATCGACCGGCAGGCCACCGAATCCCGCTTGCGGCTGCCGTTTTTCAGGCTGCCACCGACAAAACCGCCCTTGTCCTTAGTACGATCCCGTTCAGTTTTCGGGAGTTTCGGATATTCTTCCACCGTTTCCGGGGTGCGAACGGTGTGTTTAAGTCTTTGGCATAAATCATCAAAGTTAATTTTCTTGTTTGACCATTTCTTCGCATAGCAGCTGTTGCCGTATGCGATTGGCAACTCACGCATTCCGCTGTCCTCCCTTCGCTTTCCGACCAAACCATCTGATCTTCTGGTTTCGTTTTGTAGCCACCGCAATCTCCAGTTCCATACCCTTGGATACCTGACTTCCAAACACCCACAATTCGTCGCACTTGCCCAGCAGCACATAATTCATAAACATTGCCATCTCCCGTTCTGCCGGATTGTCATCATCCATAAATTGCGGAAACAGTAGATGTGGAGCCAAGGGAATGCAATTTCGCTCCAGCGCAAAGCGGCAAAATTGTCGGGCGTTCTTGACATTTTGATCCACATCTCCGGAGTACGGCGAACAGACGTAAATCAGCGGTTTATAGTCGGCTTTCTTTTTAGCTTTTTCTTGTTTCTCCACGTTGGTCAGTGCGTCATAGGCAGTTGGATCATAATAGCCCTCGCCGTTTTTCTTACTGATGCTCATCGCAATCACCTCTTAAATTTTCTGCCATCACAAGTGCCATTAAAAACTCAACTGAAAAAATGCCCAACTCATCGTTTTCAAGCCACAGCTGGCCATTCTCATCGACAAAGCCTCTGACCATCGTCGCTTCAAGCTCTGCCGATTTCGTCAGCTTTAACGGTAACAGCCAAACGAGCAATTCGTTTAGATCAGCCGCACTATTCGTCCCCGCCTGATTAATTGATTCTTTATTCATCAGCTTCCTCCATTTCCTGTTCAATCAGTGGGATGATACCGTCTGCTTTCAACAGATCATAGATGAATAATCGTCCCTTTTGGGTCCAATAGGTGTGGGGCTTGATGTGCTGTTCCCCATCTGCCCCTGCGTAATTGTGAGTTTTCGTGCTGGTGTAGCCTTTTTCAGCATATTTCTGATACAACAGCCAGATTTCGCCCTGTTTGAACTGAACTTTTTTGTCGTGAAGATAGCGGTTCATCCATCTGGCAGACTTACCAAAGTCTTTGGCAATAACAGATATTGTGATAAGATCTTTGCAGTTTAAAACCACATCATAGTAACTGACTTTCGGCTTCATCTCGATAATCTGCTGATTCTGAATGGCTACGGTATCCGCCAACTCTGTATTTTGTGATCGCATCAGCGCCAGCTGGGAATCGGCAAACTGTAATGCTCTTGCCATAATCGCTTCCGGACTATTCCAGGCTTTTTCCAGTTCCAGGAAATACTGGCGACATTTCCTGCCAATTGCACTGCGCTGAATCATACAGATTTCTTTGGCCATATCCAGTGTCAGCTGATGTTCGATGGCAGGTCTTCCACCATTACTTTCCGACAAAAATGTCGAAAAGTCTGAACCCTCGACAAAACCATAGTGACACATTCTTGGAAACCACTTATCATAGGGTGTTTTCACCTGTAGTGTCTGATGTAAATCCCGGCCGTTTACTGTGGGCCGCTCACTGTCAAAACTGATTTTGACTAATTCGTTCATCCGAATTACCTCCTGAAATAGAATAGACAGAGGTATCATCACCTCTGCCTATAAGCGAAGAATCCGCATCAATCGAACCCCCATGATTAAGAAATATTAATCTTTTTTATAAAAACTGCATTCATAACCCTCGGCATGGAGCAGCAGTCCCTTAGCCCAGGTCGGTGTTGTTGCCATTTGCTCACAGATGGCTAAAAGAGACATACGCATATCCGCCTCAATAATAATTTCATCATGGACATGGGCCACAATAAAACAATATCGGAGTCTTTTCATCGCTTCGGCCAAAATATCCCGGCTGATTGCCTGGACGATATTCTCAACAAACTTTGGCCCATAACTCTCAATCCGCTCCCACTTCTTTGTGCCACCCACCCCTTCATAGGTCACCGATTCCCCGCCAAAACGGTTCTCCCCAATCCGGGGTTTTACATAAGCCAGTTTTCTGCCGGAAGGAAGGGTGATAAACAAAAATCCACTCTGATAAGAAAAGTAAATACCGTGGGTTTCTGTTGGTATTTTTTGTTTGATACATTCTTTAACCGCTCGATCCACCGCCCACCAGAAACGGACGATGTTGGGATTGGCCTGACGCCAGGCATCCACCAGAGGTTTCAGCTCATTTTCCTGCATCCCAGATTCCAACGCTCCCATGGCCTTTAGAGCGCCTACTGATCCGCCATACCCACAGTTGTGGACGAGTTTCCCCGATACGGTAAAACGGTGATGTGGTCCGGCATTTCGTATGTCATAAAGTCGAGCCTTGCACTGATTAATCTCCAATTTTTTCTTTTTTCGAATACTGCTGTTTCGGCATCCTGGATTATTTCGTCCCTGCTTAATCCCACCGATAATTTGCGAACAACCACATTTCTTACATAAGGCCAATATTCCTGAGAAAAATGACTGAGCACCGTACATCTTTTGTTTCTGTTGTTTTCCAAATGTGTTACAAAACGAAGATTGCCTGGTGCATAATCCAGATTGTTGTTGATCCGGTCGATTTCTAGCTCTTTTGGTGGCAAGCCAAATGTTTTTATTAAATAAAGACCGGCTTCGGTAACACTTGTAAAAGCGAATTTTATTCCTCTCGCACCGTAATTGTGATAACCTCCATCGTTTGGATTTTCGCAACGTTGTTTTGCTGCCGCAAGTCTTCGATCCAACCAGAGCGGAATCTGCCTTGGCTGAGAACAACTTTGACATCCTTTTGATTTCCCGCTTTTTAAATTGCAATACTGTTGCCACTGAATGCTTCCGCAGCCGGTACACTGGGTCAGCACATAACAATAATTCATTTTTTTGTTCCATCGTTTCTCGGATGAAATAATCTTCACCCAACCGAATTGCTGTCCCACCATCTCCGGTTTGTATGAGATGTGCGCCGCTGGCGGCGGCGATTCCAAATTGTATCGGCTGCGATTGCCCCTCAACCCACACGAGGTGGTCTGCGGTTGCTGTAAGACCGTCATAGGTTATGACCTCTCTTTCTCCTTTGAAAACTACTCCTTCATGACTCACCCATTTTTTACCATCCCAAAGTTTATGATCGATTAAAATCTTTTCGATCGGCACCAGACCATCATTCGTTAAGACAAGTTGCCCTTCTGCAATACAGGCTAACTCGGCTTGCTTCCCTTTCTGCCGGAGATCACTATTTTCTCCATGTTTGACCACATTGCAGTGAAACATTTTACCTGCGGTTGCACAATAGATGTCCCCGTTATCTGCAAAAACATCCATCCGCCAGCTTTCACCCGCCAGCCAGGATAATACTCTCGCTTCAATCGCTGAGAAATCGGCAACAATAAACTTCATGCCATCTCTTGGGACAAAGGCGGTCCGAATCAGTTCTGATAGTACTTCCGGTACTGAATTATAAAGCATTGAAAGCGCATCCTCATTTCCGCTTCGAACCAGGGCTCGAGCCTGTTCCAAATCGGGGATGTGATTCTGGGGGAGATTCTGAAGCTGGATCAGGCGGCCCGCCCATCGTCCCGTCCGGTTAGCGCCATAGAATTGAAAGGTTCCGCGCACCCGGCCATCCTGACAAATCGCCTGGTCCATGGCCTGATATTTTTTCACCGAGGATTTAGCCAATTGCTGACGCAGCGAAAGCACCTCTGCCAGGTGTTCCGGAGCCGTTTTTAACATTTCAGCGACAGCTTTTTTTCCAAGTGTATCGGTTTCCAAACCGTTATCAGCCAGCCAATTTTTCATTTGCTGTACTGAATTGGGGTTATCCAGATTGGTGAGTTCTTGCATTTCTATTGTCAGTTTTTCTCGAGAAAGCTGATCAATCGCAATCGCCTGTTTGACAAATGACATATCAAGGGTAATACCCCGGTCATTGATTTCCTGATCAAGATGATACTCATCCCAGACAAAATCAGGCACAGGCGTCTTAGCCAGTTTTTTCTGGATAGCTATCTCAACCTCAACGTCCCGCTGATTATAACTTTTAAAGCGTTCCCATTTTTCGCTGTCATGCTCCGGCATATTGCGGATACGGCCTCCATTAGCTTTGGTGCTTTTGCATGGCATACAAAAATACCGGATCAGATCTTTTCCTTCCTTCAGCTTCTGATCTTCCAGGCCCAGTACCGCACCAACCCCTTCAAGCGACAGTGGCAGCCCCATATAGGCCGACCAGACCATCGTACATCGCCATGCCGACGGATCCAGATAACCGCTGACTGTATCGGATACAATACTGTAACTACAAAAATCCTGGGGATAATTCCGTCTCAGCCATACCGACAGGCAGACCCGCTCGAACTGACTATTGAAGGCCCATTTGATCACGGTGTCATCCACCAGTGCGGCAATCACTTGTGGGGGTATCGCTTCACCACTGGCCAGATCAATCACCTGGGTCTCGCCGCCACCCATCGCATAGCCGAAAAGCAGAATGTCAAAATTAGGTGACTCTGAATATTTGTATACACCACCTTTTGACAAGTCCACATCAGAGAACGACTCAATATCAATTGATAAATTTTTCATTTCCAAATCTCCATCCTTTTATAAACAAAGGCGGCTGGGATTAATCCCACTGCCGCCTGGTGATGTTTTTTGCTACTGGTTTTGCTGTTCTTTCTTCTTTTTTCCTTCGGAACGGATATCGTCACGAATGAAGGTTAGAAACATATACGCACTGCCGCTCATATAAATAACGGCGAGTCCCACCAATAGAACTGTTAAAATCTGATTAACCATTGTTTTACCTGCTTTCTATATTTGTTTTTGCTGACCAATTTCACCATACTGATTATTTATCCGTTTTAGGCCAGGAAGTCATCATCGTCTTCGGTTGCGAAATCGTCCTCAGCACGTGCTTTTCCACCCAGATTTTCTCCATCCTTAATCTTCTGCAGGTTGTTTAAGTTGCAGGCAATGCCTTTATTTCCGTTGGTATTGAATGCATAGAAACTAATACTGGCCCGCCCATAAACGCCACTATAGACTTCAGATCGGTCGATGATTTCCTGGCGATCAGCATCAACAATGCCGGGAGCAGTGGTACTGTTGGCATTGAGGAAATAGCAGTTTTCATAGGCGGGGTCATTGGATCTTTCTTCATTGCCTCGTCGCAGTGGTTTTTTTAACACTGATAATGCTGGAACGCTTTTCCCTGTACCTTTTAGTTTAGATTCGCCTTCTTTATAAGCTGCTTCAATTGCAGCTTTGATTTTTGTCACGGTTTTTGTATCGGACTCCGGAATGATGAGACTGACACTGTATTTCGGGGTTCCGCCATTAATGCTCTTTGGCTCCCAGACGTTCACATAACTCCAGCGGGTGTCGGGTCCGGTAATTACCTTCATGGGATTTGCATTTTTTACATTTGACATAAGTTTTCTCCTATTCTTCTATAAAATCATTTTTGGCTGTGTTCATTGCCGGTCGCTTGTCACTCTCCGGCACGAGTGTTGGTTTACCCTGAGGTCGGCAGATGAGCTGACCAAGGACTTTTTCAAATTGCTTCTTGCCAAGGGTAGATGTCATGGCGGTTATACCCAGCAGTTTTTGTTCATATGGATTAAACCCGGCGGCAACAACAGCATCTGCGACTGCCGTTTCATCGATATACTTGCGATTGGCACGGCCTTCGACCAGTTTCCAGCTTGCCCACTCTTTACCGGAGATTGCGGCCTGTAGTGCGTAAGCCTTAACGTCCGATGCCCAGGACACCAGATCATCCACTTTGAGAAGAATCGCTTCAATTTCTTCATCTTCTAGGGTGGCAGGCATCTCAAAATCATAACGGGCTAGTTCCAGATTTTGCTCGGCACGTTTTCTGCAGGTCGCTTTTGCCTTGCAGAAATAGCAGTGTTCTCCAGATTCAAAGTCCCCTTCGCCTGCATAGGCAAGTCGGGCGGCTGGAGCAAGAACATCGTCGGCCCATTGCAGCAGTTCAGCTTTCGACAACGTATAGGTGCTGATGTTTTCCCGTCTCGGCTGGTAAATTGTAATGTTGATGGTGTCAAAATCAAAAATACCATCAAATAACTCGACTGCCCCAAGTGAATAACAAAGCATTTGTGGATTGTTCTCGGCTTCCACCAGGATTCCTTTTCCATGCTTATAGTCAATTACGGACAGTGTACCGTCGGCGATAATCACACAGTCGCCAGTGCCAAAGCCTGACTCGACCCACCTGCTAAAATCCAGTCGCTGTTCAATTAATACCACCGGATCGGCGCAGATTTCTTTGGTCTTAGCCACCTGTTCCATCACATAGAGGGCATAATTTTCGGCACAGTTTTCCATTTCCTCATCGTAAAAAGAAAGATCTGCCGTTGGATCCGTTGTTTTGATACCAAGCATCGTTTCCAGTTTAAACTGGCATAGGCTATGGGCTTCGCTTCCCTGTTTTGCATAGTCGCTGCCCTTATCTTCGAAATTTTCACAGAATCTGGCAGATGGCGGACATCGGATCCAGCGATGGCTTGATGATGCCGATAATAAGGCATGGCTCCGATCTGTAGGTTTTGTGCCTTTACCATTAATCACTTGCTGCTTTTTCATCAGAGCGTCTCCGAATCTTTTAGCAGTGCCGGATATTTTTCCGGATTGATCTCCGACAGCTTGGATGCCCCGTACTTTGACAGTAGATCTCTTACCGCTGTTGTATGGCCCATGCGGGATTTATCAGCAAGTACCAATCTCACATCTTCCAGCTTGATTTCTGCCGGTTCTTCAAGATTCTCAACGATCGGTTCTTCCGTAGAAACAGCTTGATTTGCCACTTCAACTGGGTTATTTTCCAGCATCGCATCAACAACCGCCTGCAGACTGTCAGCCAGGGATCGGACATCGGAAATGACATCAAGCAGTTGTTTTGTTCGACTCATGGCTTTTACCTCCTCCAATCTGATGGATTTCCACCGTTTCAACCGAATCTCCGGGAGTGAGTACCAGCACATTTACTTTTTCGCCAAACAAAAATTTTAACAATTTGTTGCGAATCTGCATTGACCCACTTTTAATAACGGAAGATGTTCTACCATCTGGTTGTGCAATACTTATTGACACCTTGTGTTTCAGACTCATTATTTTGTCGCTCCTTTCCGGGAATGTTAATCATTCCTCTGTCCATATGCGAAAATCTGAGGGGATTCGAACCCCCCTTTTTTAGATTTTTTTGTGGAGATTGTTAAAGATTTTTTTAATTCTATTTCGTATTGCTGCCTCACTGACACCTTCCTCGACTGCAATATCCACGTAAGTGCGTCCTTCATAAAATACTTTTTGAATTAAAGCTTTTTGCTGTGGCTGCAGGGTTTCAATCGCAGATCTTAATTTTGCCAACCGTTCTTCGTGCTCATTTGCGTCAATTGACTGAATGAGACTCTCTATCGGGTTGGGTTCCGGATCAATCAGATACGGATTACGGTCGGTGGCGTCTTCATCACTCGCATCCTGGTATGATTCCAGATGCACCGGAGCATGGTATTTTTCTCTTCGTTCGGCATCGAATTCCTGATCATCGAACGCATGAAGGGCAGCAATCACAGTGTTACTTACTCCTTCTTCATCTGACATAATTTTGATTTTTGATCCATCAACTGAAAAATAAGTGTAGCTTGTCCGATTCTTCTTTGGGGTTTTAAACTTTCTCATAAAGTTCCTTGCCTTTCCCCTGGATGGTTTGGGCGACAAGGATACAAAAAGAGCCGATGCACTGGTACGCACCGACTCCGATACCTAAAAATGGCATAGTAAAGCACGGTGGGTACATCAGTAGCTTGTCCACAGCTAAGCTGTGTTCAAGACTCTTGATGTATCCCGCCGCCTTAATGCGCATCTCAGGCTTTGAGATATTTTTTATGAGAATATTCAATCTCCGGATTTTTTCGTTTAAGACAAAAATTAACTTGTAGAACTATTTATTATCATTTCGAGTGTAAATTTCTGTAGTTTCGAATTTTTTTATTTTTTTGTGATATAATAGTATCTAAAATGTGTCAATTTACACTTTTTCATTCGATAAAATAAAAAATCCTCAGAGGTTTTTCTTCTCTAAGGATTAATTTATAGTTACTTAAGTTACTTGCAATAGTTACTGTCGCTTACTTCAGTTACTTTGCTTACTGATAACAGAAACGAGGGAGCATATGGCTAACGACTCTGTACCTTACCTTTGCGGTGGCATTTTTTTTGCCTTGTTGATACAGGTAAAATACGAGGGTACTGCTAGTGATAAGGTAAATAATCGATATAATGGAATTTCAGATCCTGTACTGATGGCAAACTTGATACGCGTTGTAACCGGAATACTCCCTGATTCAACCAGAGGTCCTTTTAGAAAATCTGTATCCGAGTACAGAAATTGTCTGATTAATGGTGGTAAAAATGTACCATTCGATCAAACTCCTGTTATTTTTGGTTTCGATGATAGCTTTAAGAACAGGTACATTTCTGTCCTTAATCGAATGATTGATCTTACAGACTCATGTATTTTTTCTGAGAATCCCGGGCGCATGGTCTGGCTTGTTAAATCACTGCTGGCTGTAATCGAAAAAGATTCCTCAATCGCAGACTCTGATGTATTCTACATTTATAAAAATGAAATTGCCATGACCAAGGCTGAGATCATTAATTGTACTGCCTTTGAATTACAGCCTTTCCTGCTTGGTGTCCTACATTATCTAATTACTAGGCCCACCAAAAACAAACACGGCAAACCCACTTATGATGCCTTTTACCCTACCCGTGATACCTATTTAGTAGGCACCTTTGATGACGGCATTATTTCAGACATTGAACGCCGTATCTCAGTCACTAATCTGCAAAAAGAAAAAGAGCCTGTTGCAGATACGCAACAGACTCAAACCGATTTTTCAACTCCAGATATGGATGCGATTGACGATGAAAGAGCCGACACTTCCTCTACAAAAATTGTAAATCAGTATATCAATAACCCCACCGTTGTGAATCAATACGGGGAGAATAATATTCATATTGATTATGTAGAAAATCTGAAAATATGATGGGAGTAATTTGAATGAAGAATGAATTAGAAAACTTCACTGCCACTAAGGCAGCTTCTACTGTGGTAAATCAAACCGGTGAAAAAAACGTTCATGTCGATTATGCAAAAAATGTTACCCAGCAAATAATTTTAAACTTCCCTTATGTACAGCAACTACCAGGCGGAATGTTAAAACCAACCTCTCGAAAAATCAATCAAAACTTCTATAACCTTTTCGTAATCGGTGGTGAAATCTTCGAACAAAATCACTTTGTCATTTCAAGCGAGCGATCACTTTGTCGTGGCTACTCATCAGAAGATTTGCGAAACCAATATGCATCGCTTTCAGCACAAGCCATCCAAGAAATTAAAACCTTCCCTTCGCTTTTTATGCCAGAGGCAGATCATTACAAGGCCAAAGCCGGTGACGAGCAACAAGCCATATTTGGTTTTGTTGATGATGTCCGTAAACAGGAAAATGGGATTAAAATCAAATGCCAACTCGTATGGCCAATACCAATGCAACAAATCAGTGACATTGGTTTTAACCTTGGTATGAAAGATATGGATAGGGCCATCACTGAAATGAACCATACCCACTGGGCAATTAAACGCATCAACCTAATTGAGGAACTAACCGATGCCAATATCAGCCTGATGGGCTTAAATCAATAAGGAGGCCTTTATGCGAGAAAAAATACCTTCCGAAATTACGGAGCTTTCACTTAACGATACGACCTATAAAGGTTGCTGTGTTTCGATTCAGCCCACGCTTGTAAATTTTTTCTTTGGCAACAACGGAACTGGAAAATCGACCATTGGCAAAGCAATAAAAATTGATAATGGTGTATGCTGGAAGCCTGGTAAATCTGCATCTGATTATACCGTCCAAGTATACAACCAGGATTTCATCAATGCCAACTTTCATACTTACCATAATTTGCCGGGAGTTTTTACGGTTAATGAAATAAACTTTCTTACCCAACAACAAGTTGAGGAAAAAACTGCTGAAAAAATTAAATCCTCTGCCGCTTTCAATAAAGCGATTGAAGATGAAACCCAAAAAAAAGCTGATTTAGAGCAGGTTTTTATTAACTTTCAAAAATCCTGTTGGGATAAAACCTCCGATTTACGTACTACTTTCAAAAAAGCACTATCTGGTAAAATGAAAGCGAAACTTTTTGCTGAGGCAGTACTTGAAATAAAGAATAAGAAAGATCACAACCTGGAAACTCTTAAACGTTTATATGATACAACCTATTCAGCGGATGCAAAAAAATATAATTTGTTCAATGCGATACCAGACCCAGCCATCCTTGATAACCTTTCAGGAAGGCTCATTCTTGCTGAATCAATCGTAAGTAGTTCAGACACACCGTTTGCCCAGTTTGTCAAAGCAATCAATGCGACAACCTGGGTCCAACAAGGCCATGAAATTTATAATTCCCCTCCGGACGACAAGTGCCCTTATTGTCAGCAAAAATTACCAGATAGCTTTGAAGAGGATATTAAGGCCTGTTTTGACACACAATATCAAGACTCGATCAAAACCGTTTCTGATTTTCACACCGCATACAGGAATGAAGCCAACACGCTATTTATACCTTTGCAATCAATACCGCAGGAAATATATCCCGAAATTGACCTTACCGTTTACAATGATAAGCTGGCTGCCCTGAAAGGTTTAATTGCCTCAAATATTCAACTCATTGATGAAAAAAAATCTGATCCTTCAAAAGTTGTCGAAATTGAGGACACTACCACGCTGCTCCAGGAAATTTCTCGGATTATTACTGGCTTTAATAATCTAATCAATGAGAATAACTCAGTCTTTGCTGAAAAACCAAAGAAGCAAGCTGAGTGCAAAACCTTTGTGTGGGAATTAATTGCATTTACCCTTAAGGATGAAATCGCCCATTATACCGCCAGTAAACGCACCCTAGAAAAAGAAATAAAATCCCTTACTGCCGAGATTTTAAAGCACCAGGCAACTGTTGTCAGTCTTGGTAAGGAAATTGCGGAACTTAACAAAAATATCGTAAACACCCTTACGACCATTGATAATGTTAATACTTTGCTTCGAGATTCCGGCTTTCAGGGATTCAGCCTAAGGGAAAAAGAAGACACCCCTAATGTTTATGAAGTGATTCGCCCCGATGAATCTATTGCTGAAAACCTCAGCGAAGGCGAGCGGAATTTCATTGCTTTCCTCTACTTCTATCATCTTGTCAAAGGCAGTGAAAGCGCTGACGGTGGCCAACTTGATCGCATTGTGGTCATCGACGACCCGGTTTCCAGCATGGACAGTAGTTCTTTGTTCATCGTCAGTGCCTTAGTCCGTGAAATGATAGAAATCTGTGAAAACAATGCCGTAGGCGGTGATCCTGTCGCGAAGGGTAGATTTATCAAGCAGATTTTCATTCTCACTCATAATACCTATTTCCACCGCGAAATCACCTACAACAAAGTAAAGCACTATTTATATATCAACTTCTACCTGATCAGCAAAGTCGACAATAAATCGTCAATTCGTCTCTGTGCTAAAACGAACCCGGATGTTCAAACCGAGCGGATCAATTATAACCCGGTTCAAAACTCCTATGCTTCTTTGTGGCAGGAATATAAAATGGTCACCTCACCGATTCCACTGATGAACGTTATCCGCCGAATCCTGGAATATTATTTTCTGCAATTGTGCGGATATGACGGTGCCGTTCTTCGCAAAACCATTTTAAGTAATGCTAATAAAAATAAATTCATTACAATTGATGAAAATGGTAACGAAGATTATACCCAATATCAAATGGCTGCGGCCATGCTCGCCTACATCAATGCAAATGCGCTCGGCTTCAACGACGGAATCAATTATGTCGATGAATGTATTGATATCAGGCAGAGCCGTGAAACCTTCAAGATGATCTTTGATCTGATGGATCAAGGTCAGCATTATAAAATGATGATGGGTGCATAGAAAAATTGAATTTTGGAGAGATTATAAAAAGCCAACCACTGGACCGCTGCAGGTAGTGTTCCAAAGCCTTGAGCCGCCATTCTGTGACTTTCATTAGCGGTTATTCCAGCATCACTATTATATAAACTGCTAAATCCGATAATTTAAAAAAGAATTAAAAAAATAGCCACATAACCCGTAAACCCTTTAAAATCAGGGTTTAAAAGGTTATGTGGCACTTGTTTCACGCTTTTCGGGTTATCCCCAAGCGAATGTTTTGGTGAAATAGTGGCATATCGAAAAGTTTACCTTTCGAAGCTGTCTGCCGAGATCAAATCTTGACAGATCCCAAATTATATTATATCGATTCCAGAATTTCGTTTTTCCAATTTGGATGAAATCCGGATAGAAAAATTATCTTGTCAAAATTCACAGATTTAAATTTCTCGCGATATAAACTAAATAAAGTATCTATATTGTCAATAAAGCTTAGATACTCTTCTTTCTGCGTAACCAATTTCAAAACAGCCACAAGAGCAAACAGGTCACTTTTTTCTATTTTTTCCTGATTGATCGCTCCAGATTTGAAATACTTTGTGAATAGGGTTGATTTAAGCTTGGTATTTAGTTTAAACAAAAATAGTATTTCTTCATGGGCGCATACATTCCTGAACAGATTAACAGCTTTTACTATTTGGGCCATTTCACTAGTGTCGACTTTCTCATTGGAATCATATTCTTTTTTGAAATCACTGCTAAATCCTTTAGCAATTTTCGCTCTTATTCTTTCGTCAATGGCCGAGTAAAAATATGACATATTCCCAATTGTTAGGCTATTTATTAGTACCCATAAAG
Organism: Acetobacterium sp.; assembly: GCA_028692885.1. GTDB lineage: Bacteria > Bacillota > Clostridia > Eubacteriales > Eubacteriaceae > Acetobacterium. Next base: position 21,818 of record JAQUWM010000035.1, read on the forward strand.
GAACACATTTATGATTTTCAATGTAGTGGCTGATGTATACACTTTTTGCTCTACTGCCATTAGTATTCTTGTTCAACTCACTAGAGAGTACAGAGATATTTTTCAATACCTTAGTAAGGTCCTCTTTTTTCTGAGAATAGTTCCCTACGTTTAGATATGCATATGAGTCTCTATATTCATCTGAGAAATTGTATGCACACGATGTTTTGAAATGGGTTTCAAATTTCAGCAATACACCTAATAATAACATCCTCAGGTCCCTATCGTAACAATATAAGCTATATAGTTCTTCAAATCTACAACCTTCAACATATACTTCAGGTTGAAGTAATGCCCCTCCAAGATCTCTTTTCAAAAATGGCTTTTTATATCCATTGACTACATTATAGTAGTTTTCTTTGGAAAGTATACTCTTCGCAAAATCGACATCATCTACAATGAGTTCTCTAGATTTAAGTTTTTCTACTTGCTCGTCTAAAGTATGAAATGGTTTCAAAATAACATCCCCTAAATGAAAATAGCCTCACCGCGGACGGTTAAGGCTTGATCTGTGTTTTCATTGTATCTCAACAACTGATAAAATACAATAACTTTTTCAGGAAACGTTTGAAATAATTCTTAATTTAAGAATTGTTCTTTAAACGGTGCTGGTCTGGTGTTGACCGCTTTGGCCGGAAACGTGAGGAGATGGCCATTATTAATAAGTTAATTGACAGGCACCGTTAGAATCTTTGGGAAATAGCTTTGTCAATTACTGCTAGCAAGCTTTGCTCTTTTCGAATAAAAACTCTGGATCAAGATCCGCTTGATTGCACCATTCAATACTATCAAAACTAACACGTACCGTCCTGAATTTCTCCTCGTTCTTTAATTCTTGAAAAATACCCTTATCTAAATAAGGACTGACATCAAATATCCTCTTTTCACCATTTTCAAAAGTTAAGAGTAACTTATAATCATTTAAAGGTTCTACATCGATAACTGCTAAATACATGATTCGACCTCCTATTTTAATGGATCAATTTTATATGGAAGCTCACGCTTATTTAATGTTTTTTTGGGGTATCCCCCGTAGCGGACTATGCGATTTTTTACGCAAGAGCATTACACGGTCACCATTTTTTGGCTTAGAACGCCCTTTGGGTAGGTAGATTGATCTTATTTGCCAACTGTTTTGCATATGGGATTAATTCAGAAACCTTATCAACGATACGCTTTTGTTCTTTTAATGGTGATAGTGGGAATACAGCTAATTGACCATCTGTTGTTCCCAACCTTGGCATCTTCACACCATAAGAACATTTTACTGTATAGTTAATGAAATAAGGACTCATCATTACTATTTGGGCATATCTGTTATACACACTCGTTCCAAAGTCCAGAGGCAAGATTTCAGAAGTGGAATATCCATCTTCATCTGCAATTACTACCTTGTTCAAGTAGGGTCGTAATTTGCTGTACAATACATCTCCAGCATTGAAAACATGTTTACTGCTAGTAGATTTCACGTCATGCATTCTTTTTTTGTTCAATACTCTACCAGAATCTTTTTCAATATCTTCTAAGTCAAGAAGCCACGCATCCTTTGGAATACTTTTTGCGGGTATCGAATTACATTGTCCATAATTACATAAATCCCCCAACCTAACCCACTTCCAATTCTCCGGAATATCAAAAGGAATCTCATCTTCTGTAATCTCGGGAAGCGCCTTGGTCTTTTTAATCTTACCTTCCTCAATCAGCTTTTTCTTATCTTCTTGAATCTGCTGATAAAGTTCT
>JAQUWM010000140.1 GCA_028692885.1 Acetobacterium sp.
TCCTACAAATGAATCCCAAGCTGATGTTTTTTCAGCTGCGAATACACTTGAAGAAAAGACCATGGAAAGCATCAATACAGCTGTAAGAATACGAACTACATTTTTCTTCATCTTAAATCCTCCGTTTTTTAAATTTGGTTTTTTATACCTGGAAAATTCAGCAATAATATTATTAAATTTTATTCGCCTAAAAATTCCAGACTCTAATCATGCTCTGTATTTGCTGTTCCAGCTTGCGCCCTCTTCCTCCTCTCTTTCTGAATGTTTTCGCAACCGCCAAATCAATCCTCCTGACAATCCTTACGATTGTCAGCCTTTTTGATCTGTCAATACGATGGAATGGCAAAATGAGTAAGAGCGGTCTCATATGAATTTTACACCTTCTTATAATTATTTGCAATAATTATTGTTCTTTTTTTCGATACAAAATGTTGTTTTTCCATTTTACATCACCAGATTTGTGGTTTAAATTCACATTCGTCGCTCTTTTTATTCTTGCCAACCCAACCTGCTTCCAACACAGTGAACTTAATCCGGGTCATGACGATTAATCATTTCCGTTAATAAAGCACTGTTGTTGACGGCTCTTTTTTTGTCTCTGATTGTATAACGCCTGAGCCTGACCTTTTATTGCATTGATTTTTGTTTTTTTTATTTTTTATTCGACGTTACTTTAAACTGTTGCGAATGCGGGTTGGCACGTGTAGCAGTGTGCCTTATGCGGGCGATCACGCATCGCCGCTACGATAAAATAGTTAATTGAGCTGTTTCGGAGTTTCGGTTGCTGTGTCCGTCTCCTTGAGCGGATCTTGTTCAACAGCTGACTTGTCTTTTTCTGCTTCGACAGGCGACGGCAGCGGCAATTCCTGGGTGGTTTTATCTTCAATTGACTCCGGCTGCTTCTCGTCGATTGGTTCGATTGGTTCGATTGGTTCGATTGGTTCGATTGGTTCGACTGGTGCTATATCGGTTACTGTTTCCGGTGTGGTCTCAACAATTGCTTCGATCACCGGGGGGGCTTTGGGAATTTCTTTGTTAACCGTGTTGGTATTGCTATTATTGGTCGTCTGCGATGGTGCCGTGACAGTATTTTGGCTGGTATCGGAACTGCTTGTGCCGGTATCCTTTTTGTCTTTCTGGCTATCTTCCGCATCGACCTGGATGATCTTGGTCAGGTCAATCGATTTATCTTTCGATACTTGCAGCAGATCGGTGACTGACATTGTCGCCAATGCGTCCATTGTCAGCGAACTGTCGGTGCCTACCAGTTCCTTCATGATCATCAGCTTGCCGGCTGAAACACTGTATTGCTCGGCCTGCGTCACTGCTTCCTGATTAGTGACGACCGACTGCGTTACCACTGTTGTTGTCACGTTCTGGGCCGTGGCACTGTTTTTGATGACCTGATTCAAGCTGCCCGCCAGATTATTAGCCTTTTCGACACTCTGATTTTCAACTGAAACCATGACCACGTTCTTGCTCTCGTCGAGGTAGCCCTTTTCGATCATCGTCGAGATGATCGCCGTCACCGAGTCTTCGAGGTTGCCCTGGTTGATTTTTTTCTCATCCATCAGCAGCTGGACTTCCTGGTTAAATGCTTTAACCCCCAAAACCTGCTTATGCTTATTGGTTACGATTTCGATGCTCTGATTAGCATCTAATGAAATCACGCTGTCGGGCGTTTTAAATTCAACCAACCAGGCGCTGACACCGGCAAACATAACCAGACAGCTGGCCAGCACCGCTGAAAGCGGTTTGAAATATTTAGGCCTTTTCCATTGTTTGGCCGTCAAACGCTGACCTTGCCTGGTGATGGTGTCATGTTCGGTCATTTTGATCACCGGGATTGCTGCCAGTTTTTCAAAGTCTCCCATCGGAGCCTGGCAAAGACCTTGATTCAGCGCTTCTTCTATATTCAGTTTTTTCTCATTTTTCATTATTACACCTCCTGTTCAATGAGATATTTCTTAAGTTTTTTTAAGCCGCGATGATATTTTGATAAGACCGTGGAAAGCTTCATTTCCAGGTTATTTGCTATTTCCCGATGGGTAAAGCCAGAAACCGCATGTAATAGGATGATTTCGGTTTCTTCAGTGCTCAGGATCTGGAGTGCCGTCTGGAGAACCAGGCGATTATCGTGTTCGGTGATATAAGAAAAATTGAGATCATTTTCCAGATCTGCCACTTCCAGGCTGTCATTTTTCTGTTTGAAACGCAATTTGCTGATTGACAGGTTCCGGGCGATCGTAAAGACCCAGGCCATCGGTTTACCCATCGGTTTGTATAAATGAGCGGCTGCCCGTATTTTCAGGTAGGTATCCTGGACGACATCCAGGGCATCATCGTGATTTTTAAGGGTCGCCAGCACAAACGCATAAACGGTTCTTTCGGTCAGGCGGTAAAATTCTTCAAATGCGGCCATATCGTTTGCTGCGATTCTGTTAAAGATCGTTTCATCGATTGTTAATTTTTTATGATTATCACAATCTGTATTTTCCGGTACCACCATACTTAAAAATAGGTTTAGGTTCATCAGCTAACCCCCAACATTGTATTAACGTTTTAGACTAACGTTTTATTGCATGATTTTATCAAGTTTTCCAATTAATTTGCGTTTGTTACACAACGGGTCTCTATTATCGTCGATTTTGAGGCAAATAGCAAGATGTGGCATCCTGTGTGACACGTTTTTTTTTGAATTATTTTTTTCCGTTTAGCCGTTCATTATTAATGGTCAATTTAGCTGCCATTAGGATTTATTATTATACCATAGTTTATGCCAATTATTTTGTAAAAGTAACATTTATTTATATTTTTTGTATCGGAGGCGGTGACTTTTTTTAGTGCACCAGGGGACGGTTCTTTTGGGCCCTTTGATTGAATGATTAGTAGGTGACTTTTTTTAGTTGTCGTGATAGAATAAAACTATTATGGGGATATAGTCAATATCAACTTTTTATGGTCACGATATCAGCACACCCTGCGAAGATCGATAGGTGCGGGCGATCACGGATCGCCCCTACGATAAATCTTTAATACGATATAGTTCAACTTATATCGTTCAACTTATCGATCTTCAGGGATATTTTTTTTATGAAGGAGTGTTATATAATGGAGAAGAACTCGAACTACACTGTCGATGAGGTCATCGATTTACATGTCTTGCAGCAGTTTCAGGATAGTTTTGCCAAGGCCCTGGGGATGGCCTGTCTTTCTGTCGATAATGTCAAGGGGGCAATTACTGAACCCAGCAACTTTACTGATTTTTGTATGAAATACACCCGCGGTTCCAGCGAAGGCAAGCGCCGCTGTCTTGGCTGTGATAACGACGGCACTCGCAAGGCCGGCAACACCGGTAAACCGGCGATTTATTCCTGCCATGCCGGACTGATCGATTTTGCCGCACCAATTGTCGTCGATGGGGTCGCGATCGGGTCGATTATTGGCGGCCAGGTTCTTGATGCGCCGCCGGATGAAGAGAAATTCCGTAAGATCGCCCGGGACATTGGCGTCGATGAGGATGATTATATTGCGGCCTTACGGAAAATAACCATTGTGCCCCGCGAAAGAATCAATGCGGCGGCGGATATGCTTTATGTTTTTGCCAACTCGATTTCGAAAATGGGCCATCATAACCGGCTACTGCTTGATGAAACCGAAAAATTCCAGCATATTTCGCAAAATATGTTTGATAATATTCGTTCCGTAACCGATGTTGTCAATAAATTTTCGGTCCAGATTGACGCTTTGATCAAGGCCTCCGATGAATTACTGGAGTCATCGACGATTTCCAAGAACAAAGTCAAAGAAACCGATTCAATTCTTAAGTTTATCCGCGATGTCGCCACCCAGACCAATCTGCTGGGACTTAATGCTGCCATCGAAGCGACCCGGGCCGGCGAATTTGGCCGCGGCTTTAACGTCGTTGCCGATGAGGTCCGCAAGCTGGCGGTGATGAGTGTTGATTCAGCCAAGAAGATTGAAACGATTCTTGACAGCATTGTCATGAGTATGAATTCGGTCGAGGCGCAGGCGGCTAAATCGTATAAAATTATTGAAGAACATCAGGGAGCGATGGCCGAAATTAATGACAAGCTCTTGATGCTTAATGAAATCTCCGATAAACTCAAGGTTGAGATTGGTCATTTGCAGAATCGTATTTACTAGACCTTTGGGGGGTGGGCCATGCTCGCCCTCTTTTTTTGTCATCTTTTATGATTTTCTTCTATATATATGGTGTCAGCCGATTAAGTCGGATTGACACCATTTTTTGATGAAAGGAGGTGACCCGATCAGATGAAGACGATTTTAGCGATGCTGCCACGGGTTTTTGCGATTCTGGGCTCCGGCCTGGGTTTTCTGTTGGGTGGCTTTGATGGGTATTTGTATACCCTGCTGGGCTTTATCCTGATTGATTACCTGACCGGTGTTCTGCTAGCAATCGCCCGGCATCAGCTATCCAGCGAAATTGGCTTTGTGGGGATCATCAAGAAAATCCTTATTCTGGTTATCGTGGCGCTCGGTCAGCTGCTGGATCAGAACCTGCTCGACGGCAGCGCTGCGATGCGAACGGCAGTGATTTTCTTTTATATCGCCAATGAAGGTCTCAGCATTACCGAAAATCTCGGCGGGCTGGGCTTTCCCCTGCCCGAACAGTTAAAACAGGTGTTGGCGCAGTTGTCTGAGGATTGAGCGATGTCGCAGGAGAATGGAATTTTTATGGCACCTTTTTCGGGGTTATTCCATTTATCAGTATAAGCGATGAAAGGAGGTACACAACATGCCAGTAACAACTGATTTTATCAGCAATAAGCTGCAGGTTCGTTCGAACCATGGGATCGTCGATGGTAAGGAACTGATTAAGTCCAAGACTTAT
>JAQUWM010000141.1 GCA_028692885.1 Acetobacterium sp.
GTTTATTCTTAGCCTCCGATGGAACTGCCGAGCCATCTGCGCTTAAGCAGGAAAAGACTTCTAAGCGTGTATATACTCGTAAGAAGAAAATGGATATTGATGTCCCTTATCCATCAATCGAGCAGGTTGAGTTTTATCTTGTAAAGTGGGATGGCCTTGAGAATTACCACCTGCAGGAGGATGCACTTAATAAAATATTCTTTGAGCTATGCCCGAAGAACACAGACGTAATCGATATTCTTTTGAAGGCATCAACGCTTAACGACTTTTATAGTACTAACATTTTCTCAATCTATCCGGTTGCGAAGCACATATGTGCTCTGGATATTGATGCGAGACTTAAAGCCGCTGATGTTACCCTGGTTGGAGATATCCAGTATGTAACTATCGGTGATACAGAGAAAAATTTTTACTCCTTTGCCTCAAAGTATTGTAGCCATCACAATCCACTCGATTATCCGATTTATGATAGCTACGTCGATGAGGTGCTTCGCTATTTTAGAAATCGTGATAGCTTCTCAGATTTCCAAGATGGAGATTTGAAGGACTATGTTAAATTCAAAGGTATACTGATTGATTTCCGTGCCTTCTATGGCTTAGATAAATATAACCTGAAGCAAATCGACCAGTATGTTTGGCAGCTTGGGAAGGATTACTTCCCGAAGAATTACGGAAAGAAAAAACAAGGAGACAAGTAGGAGGTTGCGTTTGACAATTAAAGAAAAGAATCAGGTAGTGTATCAGTTAGCCTACAACTATCTTCTTGACATTTTACCAAATCAATTAAATTCTGATGATCTACAGAAATATTTTATTGGTGATAGACGAGATTTTAGTTCGTTAGCCGATGTATATGAACAAATAATTCAATCTGCACAAAATTATCAGCGTATGCCAAATGTAATAAAGTTTATGGAACGAAAAGAAAAGATTAAGAACATCTTATGTGAATATGACTTTGCTAAAATTGCTACATACAACATTGAGGATTTGTACCAAATATTCAGAAAAGAATTCAACGTTACCAGTGAAGATGGCAAGCGCAATAGCTGGCATAAATGGAGTAATTCAATAATTGATGCAGCAAAATTTATGTGCGACTTTGAAAACGTAGACGATTTCAAAACTTTTGTGAACCAGTTTGACTATAATCTGCCGACAAGAATGGCTCTGCCGTTGCTTATTTCTACAAAAATCAGTGGTATTGGATTCACATTGGCCTGCGATTGCTTAAAAGAGTTAGGGTATATCAACTACCCTAAGCCCGATGTGCATTTGATAGATGTATTTAACGGGCTAGGATTGTCGGAGAAAAATCCGGTCTCAGTTTTTGAAGCCATTGTTAGAATGTCAGATGATTGTAAGGCAATGGACGAGTCCATCACGCCATATAAAATCGATAAAATAATTTGGTTGATATGCTCCGGTAGATTCTATCAGGACGAGATAACGATTGGGCGGCACAAAGATGATTTTATAATGATGGCTGTTCAGTATTTAAAGTTTAAATAAGGAGATCAACTATGGGCCAGCGTAGACAAAGTGGAGATTTATATAGACCTGTTTATAAAGAAGGAACTCATCTTGCACCATCCAAGAATACAGAAGGGGCAGTTCGAGGTTCGCTTTTGGATAACGAGACAAATCAGATTGCAGGCCAAGCTGAGTGGGTTAAAGTCGATGAAAGCGGATATGGATATGACTATGACTACCAAGAACCCCGACGGGAGAAAGAATTATCTCCTGAAGCGCAGGAACTAGCACAGTTGTTAGGTGAGGCTATCGCTGCTGGCACCATATGGGTGTTGAGCGAAGTTGTCGCCCCTCGTGTAAAATTCTGGTGGCAAGAAAAGGCTGCACCAGTAATGAGAGAGATGTGGGACGATGTCAAGAGCAAGAAGAAGATTAAAAAGACCACTAAAGGAAAGCCTGCGCAAAGTACCGGAATTGCTGCTGCTAGCAAAACTGTTTCGGGAATAGTTTCGCAAGAGTTTGATGAGGCATATGAAAATTATGTGCACGATATGACTAACGAGGAAGCACAACGTGAACTTATGGATATATTTATTCTGTCGGTTATGCTCACTGCTAAAATACGAAAGTTATCTAAAGCGCGTATAATAAAGGACGGCGGCGCACCAGGAGAATATATAGAAGGGCAAGATATAATACAAAAACTCTCTGAGCCCAAATATGTAGCCAGCATTAATCAGATACTGGAATACAATCCGTTGTTGCTGGAAGAAAAGTCAGCTACTCTGTCAGAAATAACTTGGGCGTAAAATTGTTTTAAATTGTCAATACGTACCTATTGAACGCAACCAGTTCAGAGAAAAACTGATGGTTTTATAAATTAAATTTATGGAGGAGCAATTTATGGCCGAGACACAGGCAAAGTACCATCATCTTGTTCCACAAACATATATGTCTGCATGGGCGCATGGAAATGGGACACTTAATGTAGAATTTCTTGATTCCCCTGGTAATATTGTCGAACGCAATAAAGAAAAAATTGCAGGAATAACAGATTTTCATTCAATCAAGGCTGGAATGCCTTTATGCACAGAAGCTGACGCAGACATAATTTTTGCACCGGTTCTGCCGTATACTGTTGAATATGAAAGCAATATTCTTCAATCATCACTGGATATGAATAAGTACTATTATGCTTTTGATAATTGGAACATTAAGCGAGTAGACGGAAGTCTTGTGAGTAAAAAGAATATCAAGCGAGAAATTGAAAAAATAAAAATCAAAGATGTTGAGGCTAACTGGTCTACAAAGTATGAAAATAATTGGGCTTTAGTAGTTGTGAAGATTGAAGCTGCTGTATTGCTTGCTCCAAATGGTAGTATACCTGTTTTTGATAAAAGATATCTAATAAAGTTTTTTCCTGCTCTGGACTGGAGAGGTTTTAGGTCAAATCAGCATTTTGAAGAATCGTATAGAGCTTTAACGTGCGGTTTGCTCGATGATCTTGAAATACCAGAGGATGAAAGAATTTTGCCATCACTAAAAACTGCAGCTGACGAAATGCGGCACAATTTATTATTGCAATTTTATCGGAAGTATCTGAATGACACTGGCGTGATTTTTGAAGATGCAATGGCAAATTTACAATATACTAACTTTCATTTTTTGATAGCAGACGGTCTGACTAAATTTATTACAAGTGACAGCCCTGCTTTCATACATAGAAGAGATGATGAGAAATTGGTTTGCCTACTTCCAATAACCCCAAGGATATTAATGGCGAAGGGTAAATGTATAGAAGATGATGACCTATACTATGTTATGCATATCACTGATGAAGCGGTAAAGAGGTATAATGACTCTATTCGTTCTAATGCTGAGGAGTTTGTAATTCATCAAAGAGTAGTGGACTTGTTCCCTAGAACCTAAAAACCGTTGATATGTTTACTAAAACCTCGAAAATGATAAAATACGGTTGACTTGCTCCCGAGCCCCCGACATCAATAATGGCAAATCGGGCCATGTGGGGAGCGTGGTATTGACCCCTGTTAGTACCATGTTTAAAAAGAAAGGTTGGTACCTCAACGGATAATTATAAAAGAATTGGAGGAACGAGAGAGTGAAAACCCTGTTTGAACAATGCAAGCCAAGAGCGAGTGTGTTTGATGAGACAAAAAGGGAGGATGTTTTAAATCTGTCCGACCTCATTGAGGGGAACATCGAATGTGCCGCCTTCTTTGAGGAAAATTACATTACTGACGGAATGAAAACTTTGTTTGCTACGGCCTTTAATCGTTTCATAAAACAGGGACAGACTGGTGTTATAAAGCTGACCCAGGCTATGGGCGGCGGCAAGACGCATAATATGTTAGCCCTGGGCTTGCTGGCAGCGAATCCAAAATATCGCAATAAAGTAATACCGAACAGTAATAAATATAAATCAATCGGCAAAGTGCGGGTGGTTGCCTTCACCGGTCGTGAGAGTGATGCGGAGTACGGTATTTGGGGCTCCATTGCTGATCAACTCGGAAAAAAGGATGTCTTCTCTGCATATTATTCTCCACTTTCTGCACCGGGAGAAACTGCATGGATAAATTTACTGGCGGGTGATCCTTTGCTTATCCTTTTGGACGAGTTGCCTCCATACCTGGAAAATGCAAAATCAAAAACCATTGGCAATTCAGATTTATGTGCCGTTACCTCAACAGCATTGGCCAACCTGTTTTCCGCCCTTGGTAAAGCTCAACTGGCGAATGTGTGCCTGGTTATTTCAGATTTAAAGGCAGCCTATGAGAGCGGAAGCGAATTGATCAGGGGGGCGTTCAAGAACCTTGAAAATGAAGTTAATCGCAGCGCTTTAAATATTGAACCCGTTGGCAGCGGCTCTGATGATGTGTACCATATCTTGAAAAAACGACTGTTTGAATCCTTGCCAGCCGCTGATGAAATCAACAAGGTAGCCATCGCTTACAAAGATGAAGTAGCCAAAGCCAAGCAGATGGGACTTACCAGTATGTCACCAGATCAGCTTTATACGAGCATAAAAGATACCTATCCGTTTCATCCCTCCATTCGTGATTTGTATGCCCGCTTTAAAGAGAACTCGGGTTTTCAGCAAACCAGAGGATTGATAAGGTTGATGCGGCAAATTATTGCCGGCCTTTATTCGGGAGACAAATGTAAAGCCAAAAGCAAATACCTGATAAACGTTTTTGATTTTGATTTAAATGATCGAGCAATGCTAATAACTGTCACGCAAATCAAACAGGAATTATCCAATGCGATTGCTCATGATATTGCGTCAAATGGCAAAGCCATCGCTGAAGAAATAGATGCACAATACCAGCAGGAATTGGTTGGTGAT
>JAQUWM010000036.1 GCA_028692885.1 Acetobacterium sp.
ATTATATCTCTATACCGATGGCGTCACCGAAGCAACGAATATCAATGATGAATTGTATGGTGAGGATAGATTGCTTGCTGCACTCAATAATAATATGGACTTAAATACAGATGAGTTGCTTTCAAGTGTAAAAAATGACATTGACTGCTTTGTTAATGGAGCCCCCCAATTTGATGATATTACAATGGTCGCCTTTAAAATTGGAAATTAGTAACAAGGGTTTCGTGCCTTAACAATGGTTTCGCTGGCGGTGCCTGACATCAAAAGTTAAACAGCTAATATAATGGCTAGTCATTGACAAAAATAGCCATATCAGATAATATATTAACTATGAATATTAATTTTTTAAATCAAAAAACACCCCATGAAATCGATACGATGATCGCCCAGCGGATCCGCAGCATCCGTAAAAGGCAGAAGCTGTCACAGGAAAAACTAAGTGAAAAATCAGGCGTCAGCCTGGGTTCGGTGAAACGATTTGAACGCAGTGGGGAAATCTCCTTAATATCGCTGACAAAAATCGCCATCGCCTTGAACTGCGAAGATGAACTCATTAACCTATTTGCGGAGCAACCCTTTTTATCCATCCAGGAGGTAATCGATGAACAGGATTAAAAAGCTGTCGGTTCGGTATCATGGTAGGCTGGTGGGGACACTGGCACTTTACCAGAATCGTCTGGTAGCGTTTGAATATTGTAAGGAATGGTTGGCTGATGGTTTTTCGATCAGCCCCTTCTCATTGCCGCTAACACAGCGGGTATTTATTCCCAAGGTCGATCCGTTTGAGGGCTTATTCGGTGTATTTGCCGATAGTCTTCCGGATGGCTGGGGTCGTTTGCTAGTTGATCGGCTGTTATTAAAAAATCATATCAACCCGTTTGAGATCAGCAGTCTGGATCGATTGGCGATCGTTGGTTCATCAGGCATGGGTGCGTTGACTTATGAACCGGTTCATCATTTTGATTTATCGAATCAGGCCGTTGATCTTGATGAAATTGCGGCTGAGTGTGCAACGATGCTCAGGACGGACTATTCAGATAATCTGGATGATCTGTTCAGACTTGGGGGTTCTTCCGGCGGGGCAAGACCGAAGATCTTAACAAAGATCGATGAGATCGATTGGATCATAAAATTTCCTTCATCAGAGGACATAAAAAGCATCGGCGTCCAGGAATATCAGTATTCTTTGTGTGCCCGGGAATGTGGTATTGCGATGGAAGAAACGAAGCTCTTTTCATCAAATGCCGGACCGGGATATTTTGGTACCCGAAGATTTGACAGAAAATTTGATGTACACGGTAAAGAGAAGCGTATCCATATGCTTTCGGTGAGTGGGATGCTGGAAACTTCTCATCGTATCCCCAATTTGGATTACAACATTCTGATGAAGTTGACTTTGGAATTGACTAAAGATTTTTCTGAGGTTGAAAAGATGTATCGTCTGATGTGCTTCAATATTTTTGCCCATAATCGGGATGACCATTCTAAAAATTTCACATTTCTTTATGATGAAAAAAAGCAAGGCTGGTTTCTTTCTCCCGCTTACGACTTAACCGATAGTGTTTCCATCGGCGGCGAGCATGCCACTTGCGTAAATGGCAACGGTAAAAATCCGGGGCTTAGAGATATTCTGGAAGTCGCCAGGAAAATTGGTATCAAGGAGCAAAAAGCAAAGGATATCGCCGAAGAAATAAAAGAAATCATTGCTGCTTATCACTTGCGCGATTAGGTGGCGCTGATAATGCAGTGCAGTGCCTGACATCAATTTATATAGACCCATCAATGTTCTTTGCTTGTGGTGATCTTGTATCAACGGTTGGTGATTTTTATTTGCTTGATCGGGCAATTCAGGATGGGATACTATTGAAAACCCAAATAGTAAAAGAAATGCAAAAGCCTCACTATGACGGCAAATATGTGAAATGCGGATATGGATTGTTTGTAAAAAAACATTTTGATTGTAAAAGCATCTGCCATGGCGGGTCAATGCCAAATGGTTACACTTCTCATTTTGAAAAATATATTGATGACGATCTTACCATTGTTGTATTAAGCAATGATCTAGTAAAATACCAATTCTTATCAACGAGCGGGGCGGGTGGTACCTATATAAGTAGAGAGATTGCTTCATTAATTTAGGGTAAAAAGTTAGGTGCTTTAAAGAAGATATTCTAAAAAAGTAACTAAACACTTTGTGTTTAAATTTATTATACGAGGAGATCTGATTATGCGACGAACAATTATTGTGGTGGTGGCGGTTATCGCAATTGGGATAACGGTTTACCTGGTCAGTACGATGAACTTGTTTTCAGACAATAACAATGGCGCGCCAGATGGGGTTTCCCAGGCGACGGTCGATCGCTATCAGGAACTGGAAATCCGTGAATATCAGGGGGTCCGGCTCGACCCGGCCATCGGCCCTCGGGACAATTCAATTTCCGGGATTCAAACGGTCGATCTTAACAGTTATCAGCTCCAGCTAACCGGTCTGGTTGCGAAACCCAGTAGCTACAGCTACCAACAGGTATTGGAAAAAGAACCGTTGCAACGCCTGATTACCCTCTATTGTGTTGAAGGCTGGCAGGCCACGGTGCTCTGGGAAGGGGTGCGGATCACCGATTTGCTGGCTGATGCCGAAATTAAAGACGAGGCCACCACGGTGATTTTTCACTGCGTCGATGGCTATACCACCTCGCTGCCCTTGGCGACCATTAAAGACAAAGATATGTTATTGGCCTATTCGGCCAACGGCGTGGCCCTGCCAGCGTCAATGGGTTTTCCGTTTATCGTTGTGGCCGAAGATAAACTAGGCTATAAGTGGGCCCGCTGGGTCAATGAAATCGAACTGTCCAGTGATGAAAGCTACAAAGGTTACTGGGAAAAGCGGGGCTATGAAAACGATGCCACCGTGAATTAAAAGACTGCCAGTCCGGCCTAAACGAATCTGACGGTGCCTGACATTAGCTTATAAACTTATGACAACCCCATTTCGGTGAAGTTTATTAAACCCGTTTCAGGCCATCGGGATCAATGTAAACCTGTCGAGCTCGGAAGGGGCCGGGGACGGTGTACTGGATCTTGACTTTCTCAAAGTCGCTGAGTCTTTTTGAATGAAAGTAGGGTTGATCAAAACAAAAGGCTTCATCTCGGATCCAGTTGGGCACATCGATCTGATTGAGCTGGAGCTGATGATCAATGATCGCAAAAATGATGGTCAGATAATGCCGTTCGGATTCGGCCAGGGCGGTAATTTCCAATGGTACGGTCAGGCTTTCAAGAAAAGCCGGGTCGTTAGATGCCAGCAATTCCAGCAGTTGGTTGATACTGGTATCAACATCGGGATAATCGTATAGGTTTTTGAGATAGTTATTGCCAATCATAACCGAGATCCTCCCCCAGATATTTAATAAAATTAATTTGCCGTTCGCCCAGCAGTCGCAAGGGGATAAATACCTTAATGATCGCCAGCAGCTGCGCTTTGGTGGTGATATTCAGGGTTTTACACAGCAGCGCGGCATCAGTAAAATCTTTGGCCGGTTCTGGTCGTGCTGCCAGAACTTTCATGGCCAGCAGTTGTTCGGCTTTGGGTTTAAGGATTTTCAGGTTGGAATAGGTTTTGAAGGTTTCTAGTTCTTCTGTTATAATCGACTTTAAGGGCTCTTTGATTTCATCATTGATCCAGCCATCGGAAAGATCGAAAACAAACTGGGTATTTTTCAGGATATGTTCCAGCAGTTTGTCATTGGCCAAACTGAACACGCAGTCGATATCTTTGGTAGCCGGGCGATTGTCAAACACCATGGTCATAATACATCCACCGTAAATGGTGAGTTCCAGCTGCATGGCATTGTCCTTGAGCTGCTGATTCAGGTAGTCAAATATTTCCATTAATTTGCTTTTATCCAACAATCCAATATTATTGTGAGCTTCCATCATAATCTCCATTCCGTTTTGGTGCGGGGTATGCATTTAGTTACTGATATTATATCATAGTATCAACAGATCAAAAAACTTAAATCGACATCATCAACGAAGAGCGGTTACTTATGGAAAACGCTGATTCAACAGCAAGCAGCGGTATCGTAAAGTAACCGGGCACGTGCCTGACCTTAAGATCGTCTGGTTCAAGCGGCACGGAGTAAAAAAATGATAAGGAGTTCTGATTCTGCGATGAACAATTATTGTGGTGGTGGCCGTTATCGCAATTGCGATAACGGTTTACCTGGTCAGTACGATGAATTTGTTTTCAGACAATAACAATGGCGCGCCAGATGGGTTTTCCCAGACGACGGCCGACCGCTATCTGGAACTCGAAATCCGTGAATATCAGGGGGGCCGGCTCGACCTGGCCATCAGTTCTCGGGACAATTCAATCTCCGGGATTCAAACAGTCGATCTTGACAGCTATCAGCTACAACTGACCGGGATCGTCCGGCGCAATATCAATCAAAGTGATCTTTTTGCCAGATGGGGGGGTGAAGAGTTTGTCATCATTCTCCCGGATAGCCAGCGCGAGGAGGCGATGGTAGTGGCCCGGCGGCTCCAGCAGATTATCGCCGAACACCGCTTCGAAACCGCCGGCCAGGTTACCTGCAGTTTCGGGGTGGCGGCCTTTAAAAATGGCGATAACCTGGATACGGTTTTGCACCGCGTTGATGAACGCTTATATCTGGCGAAAAAGCTGGGCAAAAACCGGGTCGAATGACTTTGGTTTAGCGCCTGAATCGTTGCGAAGCGGCTGATTTGCTGGCAGTGTTGGGGGTACAAGACCATGTTAGCGGGTGCTGGCCCGAAACGATAGAAACCGGCAAACCGGGGTATACAGTGTCATATCAGAATCATCGGAATCCAAAAGCGGTTGGAGAAAGAGGAAAAACTATGAAACAGAATGACCGGAACTTTTTGTGGAAACGCATTGCCAAAAAGAAAAACACTGCGGCCGGCAGCCAGTTTGACCCCCGGCTAGGTGGAGCGCTTCATTAATCCGGTATGCGGTAAAACTCAGGCTAAAAAAATACATCAAACCCTATGTGAAGGCGTTGTTATGAGTAAAGCGGATAGTGTTAAAGCCAGACTGAAGAATTTGGTAATAAAGGAGAAAAACATGGAAATACTAACCTGGTCCAGACCAACCAGCCCGGTAGGTGCCAAGCCGGAGATTGTCGCCGAATATCTGCTCAATGAACGGGGCATTTTTGTTAAGCGTGAAAAACGGATGCCTAAAAAAGCCGGGCTGACGGCCCTGACCGGCTTTCGGATCGGATATGCGGCTATCCCCAGCGGCGATTACCGGGCTGCGCCGCTGGATCGCAATGCCATTCTCTGGCATAAGATCAGCCGGATTAAAGAAGCCGGGGCCGGCAGCCTGATCGTCTCAGGCAACCAAAAGGATACCATTACGCTCTGCTTCGACCCGGCCGACCGGGGCGCGATCCAGGCTTATATTGACACCATGCGGCAGCAGCACCCGACCATCGGGGCCCCGGATTATGACGCCGCCGCCTGGCTGTGTTGGCGGGACGATGATGACTGGGGTGATGATCCCCACCTGTCCCTGGTCGACATGGTCGCCTTGGAAGGGGACACCGAGCGCTTTATTGAACCGGAGATTCTGGAAGAAACCCGGCTGCCCGGGGTTCGCGATAATGCTGGCGTCCTGAATTGACAGAGCAGCCAGACTAAAGGGCCCGCCTAATGTGGCCCCGAGCCGATTGGCCATTGTCGATTGCCCGATTGTTTGCTATAATGAATCAAGCAGTAACCCCTCGGAACGTTAGATCGGTTCCCAGGGGTCTTTCTAGTAGGCTGTGATGATAACCACATTCAGTTCAGCATAGCAGTCGCTACGGGAGGATGGTGCCCGTTTGAACAGCTGAAAATAAGCGGACACGACACTAACTGAGGCCACAATCATTTTAAGAAGGGGGGATTACTGTGCTGAAAAACGAAGACTTTATCCAGGAATTTGTTGAAGAAGCCCGCGAGCATCTCGAAAATTTCGAACGCATACTCTTGCATGATCTGGCCGATATCAGTGCCGACCAGATCAATGATGCCTTTCGGGCGGTCCATAGTATTAAGGGGACGGCAGGCTTTTTTGGCCTGGAAAAAATTGTCTTGATCGCCCATTCGATGGAAACAATTTTAGACGGCGTTAATCGTCACAAGACCTCTTTAAGTGAAGCGGATGTCGACTTGCTGCTGGAAACCAAAGATCGTTTAAAGGTCCTGGTCAATGATGTCAAGGACAGTGAAGCCTATCCCATCGAGGATATCCTTGCCAAGTTGCAGGTTGCCCAGGCTGATGGGCCTGATCACCAGGGGACTCCAAGCAAAACCCTGGCCGCCGATGATGGCGATCAATTTTTCGCCGTTTTTGATTTTGATCCGGACTGCCAGGCAAAAATAGCCGCCCAGCGCAAATTCGGCCATCATATTTATGGCATTGATATGGTCCTCAGCGATGATTACATCCACAACAAGGGCGGGATCGGGGCCATCTGGGATGATCTCAATTCGGTGGCCACCCTGCTGGCCATGGTCAGCGCGGACCGGCAGCCGCTCACTGTTGATGATCTGAAAGAGGGGCCCGGAGACCACCCCAAGGTTTTGATCCTGGCTTCCAGTATCCTCGAAGAAAGCCTGCTGCGGCAGGTGCTGGGCCTGCCGCCGACCTGTCTTCATGTCTTGTCGGCAGACTGGCAAAAGAGCCTGACGGCCGCCCCGGGGCTGGCCCTGGCTGAGCCTGGGGCGGCAGAACCGCCGGCTGACATGGGCAGTGATTTGGGCCTGGCTGATCAGCCGGAAGGGGCCGAGTCGCTCCGTGTCAATATCCGTTTGCTGGATGATCTGATGAACATGGCCAGCGAACTGGTCTTAGGTCGAAACCGCCTGCTGACCCTGCTGGAACCAGAAAAAAAGGCGATTGCCGGGCTACCACAAGTACTTCAAAATATTGATCAGTTAACGAGCAGCATCCAGGAAAAAATTATGCAGACCCGGATGCAACCGGTGGGGACCCTCTTTAATCGCTATCGGCGGTTAATCCGGAACTTGTCCAAAAAGCTCAATAAGAAAATAGAACTACACATCGAAGGGGCTGAGGTTGAGCTGGATAAGTCGATCCTGGAAGGGTTAAGTGATCCGCTGGTCCATCTGCTCCGAAATGCGGCCGACCATGGGATTGAAAGTGCCGCGATCCGCAAACAAAAAGGCAAGAGTGAAATTGCGGTCATTAGCCTCAAAGCAAGTTACGAAGGCAGTGTCGTCAATATTGAAATTAGTGATGACGGCAGTGGTATGGATTTTAACAAAATTTCTAAAACCGCCCTCGAAAAAAAGCTTTATAGCGAGAAGGAACTCCACTACCTGTCAGAAAAAGAGCTGGTCCAGGTATTATTCGACCCCGGCTTTTCGACTGCGGACCAGTTAAGTGAGGTATCCGGTCGCGGTGTCGGGATGGATGTGGTCAGGACTAATCTGGAAAAATTGGGTGGTTCTATTGCCATTACCACCAAGTCCGGTTATGGTACCAGCATCACCCTGACGATGCCCTTAACAGTATCAATTATCCAATCCTTGGTGGTTGCGTCAGGGCAGCTGAAGATGGTGATTCCGCAAGCTGATGTCCAGGAGACGATCAAGATCAAACACGCGTCCCGCCATGAAAAAATTGAGGAGATCAATCAAAAATATTTCTATCGTCTGCGAGATGAACTGATCCCGCTTGTCTACCTGTCGGACTTATGGGATTGTCAGCCGTCAGCCCGACAAGACTGTGATTATAAGATTGTTGTCCTCAAACTTGGTCACCACCGCTTTGGTTTACTGGTCGAAGGATTAATGGGCAATGAAGAAACCCTGATCAAACCGTTACCCGCAGTCCTCAAGGAATGCGACATTTATTCCGGGCTGACGATTATGGGTGATGGCAAAGTGGCCCCGATTCTTGACATTGCCGGGATTGCCAGAAAAATGGCGATCATCAGTGATAGCAAAACGGAACAAGCAAGCGGCCTGGATCAACATGGGGGAAAACCGCTGGCGTCAGATGACAGCGAGGATTTTGTCTTGTTTAGAGGTTCCGGAACTGAAATCCTGGCCGTCAATATCGCCCTGATTAAACGCATCGACAAAATCAAAAAAACGCAAATTGAGCAGGTGGGTGACCGCTATTACATTACCCGGGGCAACCAGACCTTGCGGGTGATCAAACCGGAGGATTATTTAGCCATTAATGGCAGCCCATCCGACACGGAAGACTATTATGTCCTGACACCTAAGCTGGTACCTCAGCCGATTGGCATTTTAGCCCGCGAAATTATTGAAAATGTTAACTTTGAGCCAGTTTTGAATTCCCAGCAGTTTAAGATGAAGGGGATCTTTGGTGCGGCTGTTTTTCGGGAAAAACTGATCCTGATCATTAATCTGTATGAGTTATTGGAAGCCATCGAGCCAGAAGCCTTTACTTTTGTTGCGTCACCACAAGCAAACGGCAAAAAAATTCTCTTAGTTGAAGATTCGCCGTTTTTTCAGAAGGTCGAGCAAAGTTATCTTAACAGTGGCGGTTATCAGGTTGCTCTGGCCGCCAATGGTCTGGAAGCGCTGGAGATTCTGGCCAGTGAAAAAATCGATGTGGTCTTGACCGATATTCAGATGCCGCTGCTTAACGGCTATGAGTTGCTCAAAAAAATCAGGCAAAAAACGGCCTATGATGGCATCCCGGTCGTGGCGATCAGCGCTTTGACCGGTTCCCTTAATCGGGACAAGGGTTTAGCCAGTGGTTTTGATCGCTATGAGTATAAATTAGATCGGGAAAGTCTCTTGCGAACCCTCAATGAGGTCATCAGGGACGGCCCGGGAGGTGACTGAGATGTTAAAAATTCTCTGCTTTAAAGCAGCCAATAATCTTTATGGCATTGAGACCCACCATGTCAAAGAAATCTATCGCAATCCCGAAATAACCGAGATTCCCCTAGCGCCGCCAACGGTGGCCGGCATGATCAATTTGCGCGGTCAAGTCGTCACCTTGCTGGACTTTGAAAAACTTTTAGGCTGTCCCACAGCGGGGCAAAAAAATCATTGTATCGTCCTTAAAAAAGAACCGGCCGAATCGGACCTGATCGCTTTATTGGTCCAAAAAGCGATCGATGTCATCGATGTTGACGAAACCATCTGCGAGGTCCCCCCGCCATATTTAGAAAACCAGTATGGCAAGACCATTCAATGCATTGCCAAACTGGAGCAAGCATTGCTGATCATCATTGATAAAGAAAAATTATTTTAAATAAAGCGAGGTGTCACATGTTTAAATATTTTGATAATGCCAAAATGCGAACCAAATTAATCATCTTTTTTATCCTCAGCGGCTTAATCCCGATCGCCATGATCTCCTGGCTTTCCTACAATCAGGCCCGGAATAGTCTGGTCGACATAAAACTCCAGGAAATGGAGCTGTATGCTAAGGTCACCCAAACCCGCTTTAATGAAGATTTTTCCAGCAAAATCTTTTATACCAGCAACATCTTATCCAATCTGATCATTGTCGAAAATCTGATTAACGAAGTTCAGCCTGGCGGTGGCAAAGGCGAAAGATGGGACGCCAATTATGCCCGCCTTGAAGCAGGCCTGACTCAGCATCAGGCGGCCAATCAATTCGAAAGCATTTACGTTTCCGATGCGACCGGTAATTGTATCTATGCTTCCGGTCAACTAAAGGCCACTTTAGAAGGAAGCAGTCTGTCATCACGGGATTACTTTAATACCTCAATGCAAGGACAAAGCAGCATTACTCCGGTACAATATTCAGATATCCTGAGTGAATATTATGTGACCATTTCGGCACCCTTTTACAGTTCCCAGAATGGTGCCATCATTGGTACGGTGAATGCCCTTATTTTAATGGACAGTATTGAAGCAGTCCTTGGTGACGGGATTGGTATCATCGGAGCCACCGGCGATATTTATCTGGTCGATCAGGCGGGGCTGCTCAATACCAACCCGATTTTAGGAAATGAAGCCGAGGCCACTGCCTTCGCCACGACGATCACCTCGGAAGCGGTTTCACAACTCCAACCGAATTTCAACAGCAGCCAGAGCGAGTTTATGTACACCGGGATTTACCGCGATTATCGGAACCAACAAGTCTTGGGAACGGCGGCATTTATTGATATCGGGGCCACCAGACTGGGTATGATTATTGAAGTTGACGAAGCCGAAGCCTTAGCTCCGGTTAAAGCTTTGCAAATAATGGTGTTCCTTGTTTTGATCCTGGCCATCGGTGCCAGTGTGATCATAGTTTTTGTTTTATCCAAGCGGATTACCAAACCGCTTCAGACCGTCTCAAACCTGATGGATGAAGCCGGTCAAGGGAATCTGGCCGTCCGCGGCGACTTTGACAGCGACGATGAAATTGGCAAACTCTGTGTCGATTTTAATAACCTGATGGTAAAAATCAGCGGTTCATTAAAGGGGATTGTCGAAGCTACCGGGGTCTTAAACGAATCTGCCGATGCCATGGATCGAGTCGCCAGCAACATTGCGGTCGGCTCTGAGGAAACCAGTTCAAAAATCAACCTTGTCAGTGCGGCCGTTGAAGAAATTTCAGCCAGTATGGAACAATCAAATGCGACCCTCCTGACAACCGTCGATAATACCAATCAAATTGCCGCCGCAATTGAAGAAATCAGTGGTACCACCCGGAATCTGGCGGCCGCCTCGCAACAAACTGCGGCAACCGTGAATCAGGCCATTTTACTGATGACCCAGATTTATGAAAACATCCGGGAAGTATCGACCTCCGCAGAAAATGTCAACGCCGAAGTCAATACGGTTGTGGATGCCGTCAAAGAAGTGAATCTGTCAGTCAATGAAATTAATAAAAGTTGTGAAAAATCATTGTCAGTCACCCGGGTTGCTGACAGTGAAGCTAAAAACACCCAGGATATTATTGGCAAACTCAACCAGTCATCCAAGAAAATCAATAAAATCATCAAGATTATTGATGATATTGCTGACCAGACCAACATGCTGGCCCTCAATGCCGCCATTGAAGCAGCCGGGGCCGGGGAAGCCGGCAAGGGTTTTGCCGTGGTTGCCAATGAGGTCAAAGAGCTGGCCAAGCAAACATCGGAAGCGACTGACGAAATCGCCGATCAGATTGAAGGGATGCAGG
The DNA here is from genome assembly GCA_028692885.1 of Acetobacterium sp. Lineage (GTDB taxonomy): Bacteria > Bacillota > Clostridia > Eubacteriales > Eubacteriaceae > Acetobacterium. The sequence continues at coordinate 11,174 of JAQUWM010000036.1, forward strand.
AAAATATGGACCAGGCCGTTTCGGCCGTTGCGCGCATTAATAGTGTGGTGGAAGAAGTGACGACCATCACGACGGTCATTGCCACGGCCGTTACCCAACAAAATGCCTCCACCCAGGGGATTTCAGACGCGGCGATCCGAGCCTCCCTCCGGTTAGATACGATCACCGCCGAAATCAAAGAAATCGATCATAAAGCCGGCGAAGTCCAACGGGGGGCCCAAGAGTCCGGTCTGGCGGTAGCTGAAATTGCCAGAAGTACGGCGGAACTGGCCCGCGCTGCAGATGATGCCGCGGTGAACACCGAACGAGCATCCGTCAGTATGGTCCAGTTAAGCCGGGCCACCGATGAAACCGCCAGGGGTGCTATCGAAATCTCCCGCAGTATTCAGGAGATCAGCCAGGCCTCGGAAGAAATCGCCGAGGGAGCCTCAAAAACCTCGATTGCGGCCAATCGGCTGGTGGATCTGTCTCTCGAGCTGGGGGATTCAGTCCAGCAATTTAAATTTTAAGTGAGCATCAGGCCGCTTTAAAGGCTGGTCACGAAAGGAGGCCCACATGGTTGCTTTGTCACAACACGAATATCAGCTTTTTCAGCGCTATATCGCCGAAAAATGCGGGATCGCCCTGGATGACAGCAAGGCTTATCTGGTTGAATCACGGCTGGCCAAGTTGCTGATTGACGCAAAGTGCGAGAGCTTTTCAGATCTTTACTGGCTGCTGGAAAACAATTCCGACGCCAACATTGAAACCCGGGTCATCGATGCCATTACCACCAATGAAACCTATTGGTTTCGTGATCCGGGTTCCTGGCAGGTGGTCACAAACATCTGGCTGCCCCAACAGCTGGCTGCCATCAGAGCCCGCCCGGGCGAAAAAATTCGCGTCTGGAGTGCCGCGGCCTCAACCGGCCAGGAAATCTATTCGCTGATCATCTTAATCAGTGAGTATCTCAAAAATAATCAGATTACCGACCTTTCGCTGGATGATTTTGACTTTTTAGCAACTGATATTTCTAGCAATGTCCTGACCATTGCCAGACGCGGTCATTATGATCCGATTACCATTATGCGGGGCCTGAACGCCGAGCTCCGTGAGGCTTATTTCAATCACGAGGGCGGCGCCTGGGTCCTGCGGGATGACTATCGCAAACGGGTCCGCTTTGAGCAATTTAACCTGCAAAACAGTTTTTTGTTTTTGGGTAAGTTTGATCTGGTTTTTTGCCGGAATGTGCTGATTTATTTTACCGAAGCGCTGCGCCGCGACATTTTTAAAAAAGCGGCCCAGGTCTTAAAGCCGGAAGCTTTTCTGATCATCGGCGCGGCCGAGATTTATTATCCGATGGATGACTATTTTGAAAAAAAAATAACCAGTGACGGGACTTATTTTACGGTGAAGGAGGCAGCCAAATGAAGATGTTGACAATTGACGATTCAGCCGTTGTCAGAAGGATTATCGCAGCGGCGGTGGTGGTGCTTGGTCATGAATGCCTGGAAGCGGAGTCGGCCCAGGATGGACTTAAGCTGCTGGAGGACTCGGAAAAAATTGAATTGATCTTTCTGGATTGGAATATGCCGGGCATGAATGGCCTGGAATTCTTAAAAACAATTAAAAAGGATGACCAGTTCAAACATATTCCGGTCGTCATGGTAACCACTGAAAACATGCCGGAGAGTGTTATTGAAGCAGTTAAAGCGGGGGTATCCCAATATATTACCAAGCCCTTTTCAATTGAAGAACTGATGAAAAAAATTATCGAGAGTTTGGGTGGGGAGGTCAATCAATGATCGCTGAAAATGAGAACACAAAATATCAAGTAATCCCGGGACAGGTTTTTGTTGCCGCTTTATTGGAAACAGTTGAGCGGATGAGCGGTTTTGTTTTAACGGAAGTAAAAAATGACTCCGAATCTGAACCGGATCATGAAATCATCGGCGCGATGGTCTTGCAAGGGGAGAAAGCGATGCTGCTGTGCTTAGAAACAAATCAGCAGAGTGCCGCGCCGCTGGTGTCATTTATGACCGGCATTGAAACGGCGGCCTTAGATGCCGAATTGTTAAATGATGGCATCACCGAATTGATTAACATGGTGGGTGGCTCGGCTCGGGCCCATTTAGAAGCCAGCAATTACAAATTCCTTTTGTCAGTGCCTTTTACGCTGGTTGGCCAAAGCATCAAAATTCTGGTTAAAAAGCGAACCGATAGCTTTATGGCCAGACTGGTATGTGACCAGATTGACCTGAGCTTAAGGGTTTATCAATTATAACAGAGGCGGAGCAAATGATGGAAAGTACAGAACAAAGCAAGTTGGAAGTATTGGCTGAAATAGAAGTTCAGCTGAATCAGGCGCTGCAAAATTTAGTGATCAATAGTATTGAACCGACGGACAGCAAGAAAGCGATCATGCTTGCTTTCTTTGCTGATGTCAAGGCGTTAGCGCAGCAGCATCATTTCCGTGAATTGGGATACCTATGCCTGAAAAGCGAGGAATTTATCAAGCAGCATAATCAGGAACTTTTTAATGACGGCTCTTACTTGCTCAAGTTGACTAAAAGATTTGGTGAGACGGCCCAATGTCTGAGTAGTCTGCTGGCGGCTGCCAGCGATCAAGCCATGGGAGAGGAAACAAAGGTTTGCAGGCTTTGGCGGCCAGAGTCAGGCGATAGTATGGGGCAAGATTATCAAATCAGCAATCTGGCCTTAGGACGGGTCCTGGTTCTTGATGATGAAATGCTAGTCTTAAATATTATCGAAAGCGTTTTGCGTAATCGTGGTTACGCGGTCCGGATTACCAATGATCCCGACCAGGCCCTGGCGATCTTGCGGGCCCATGAAGCAGATCTGCTGATTCTTGATTTATTCATGCCCGGCAAAAGCGGGCTTGAGTTTTACCGGGATTTAAAACAGGAAAAAATCGTGATTCCGACCATCGTCCTGACCGCTTCCGCGAATAAGGCTGATCACATCTTAGCCCTCCAGGAAGGGATTGATAATTTTCTGACGAAACCCTTTGAAGCCGATGTTTTAGTTGCTAATGTTGAAAAATTGATTAAAAAGGAACAAAAACATAAAAATGCTTATCTGAAAGATGGATTAACTTCGGCTTATACCAGAAGTTTCTTTGTTGACCGCTTTGCCCAGGAAAAAGCCAAGTTTTTGCGTGACGGCATCGTTTTTTCAGTCATTTTTATCGATTTGGACCATTTCAAGGAGATTAATGACACCTATGGCCATCTCTTTGGTGATCTTGTCTTGCAAAGTTTTGTGGCCCAATTTAAGGCCAGCTTCAGGCCAAGCGATCAAATCTTCCGCTATGGTGGCGATGAGTTCTTATTGCTCTTGCCGGAAACGGATGCCGCCGCGGCATTTAAGATGATTGAACGAATCCGCCAGCAGTTTCAACGCAAGGCCTTTACTATGCCAATAAAGTCACACAAGGTTTATATAACCTTTAGTGCCGGCATTACTGAATTTAATAACGGTGACAAAACCCTTGAAGATATTCTTGAAGAAGCCGATCGTCAGTTATATCGGGCCAAAGAACGCGGCCGGGCTTGTACTAGTTATATCACCGACGCGATTGAGAGCGACTCTGAAAAGAACCGCGTCCTGATTTGCGATGATTCATCAACGGTTAGTAAGCTCATCAAAAGCAGACTCAACCGTTTCGGGCTGGAGACGCAAGTGGTCGCAACCGGCAAGGAGGCCCTGGCCATTTTTCCTGATTTTAAGCCTCACTTAATAATTTTAGATATGATTCTACCAGATTTAAATGGTGACGCCGTGCTCCAACAAATCCGCCATATGGAGCCGGAAAATCATGTCAAGGTGATACTGATCAGCGTTAAAAGCTTAGGGGAAAAGGAGCAGCTACTTAAGGAATTAGGCTATGATGACTTTATCAAAAAACCGATTTCGCTGGAACGGCTGGAGCAAAGTGTCAAGCGATTACTCTAGTTGGCTCTGATTGAATCCGAAACACAGCAAGCTTGAGGCGAAGAGAGGGAGCGTGTAGCTGATGAAAACAAAGACAATCACCCGGGCAGCAATGGCATTGACACTCATATTTATTTGCTTTTCGATTTTTAAAGGCACCACCAATATTCTTAATGCTTTATTTATCCCGCTTATTTTATATTTTGGCTTGTTTCAGCTAAGCAGCCGGGAGTTTATAGCGGTCACTATCGCTACGATATTATTTTGTTTTATTTTTTTCAAAGTCCAAATCATCTTTGTTTTGGCCTATTGCAGCATCGCTTTGCTGTTAATATGGCTCAATAATAAAAGTTATGGCTGGCTTTTAGCGGCTGCGCTACTGACGGTGGCCATAAGCGTCAGCTTCTTTATCGCACTGACGATGACCGATTTTATCTTCGGGACGCAGATAAATACTTTGCTGATCCGGATGCTGGGTGGCAATATAATCGCTTACTGTTTGCTGTTGCTGTGTGAAGGCCTGTTAATCAGCCTGATTCAAATTTTTGCGATCCGGAAATTCGGTAGCAGAATGATGGTCTAGGTTGGCAAACGACAGTCCCGCACAATGACAATTTATTTAATGAAAGGCAGGTCCATGATGGAACGTACACTGTTATCACAAAAAATAAAGACCGATCGCGAACTGATCGCGACAAACACATTTGAGCTGCAAATGGCCAAGATGCCCGAGTTAATGAAGCGCTATTCAGCCCGCCAGCTGGACAAAACCCAGCAGGATATCCGTTATCATATCCAGTTTCTAATTGAAGCGGTATCCGCAAAAAGCCCCGTTTTATTTGCTAATTACCTGCTTTGGCTAAAAGAAATCCTGGATAACCTGGGTCTCCCGCCGGAAGATCTCAAAATGAGTATCCATTATCTGGCAGATACCCTCAGGGGTCTTTATGGCGCAGACTACGAACAGGATATTGCCCCGATTATCAACGACGGACTTCAAAAGCTTGAAATCACAGAGGTTCACACTGAAACCTTTCTAAAAGCAGGTCTTGCCCATACCGAGCTGGCCAAACGCTATCTGGCGGCCTTGCTGACAGGTGACCGCCACCAAGCCAATGAAATGATCCAGGCGGCGGTCAAAAGCGGCATTCCAATCAAGGAAATTTATCTTCAGGTGTTTCAAAATACCCAGTATGAAATTGGCCGGCTCTGGCAAATCGGCCAGATTACGGTGGCCCAGGAACATTATTGCACGGCGGCTTCGCAATTCATCATGGCTCAGCTGTATCCGTATATTTTTACCGTTCCCAATCAAGGCATCACCGTTCTGGCAACCTGCGTGGGTCGAGAACTGCATGAAATCGGTTTGCGGATGGTAACCGATCTGATGGAATTATCGGGTTTGAACACCTATTATCTGGGGGCAAACGTCCCCGCCGGCAGCATTATCAGCGCTATTAAAGAACAGCAGGCCGATATTCTGGCCATTTCTGCGACGATGACCTTTCATGTGTCGGAAGTCAAAGCTTTAATTGACCAGATCAGAACAACCGAAGGCGGTCAAGACATAAAAATCATGGTCGGCGGCTATCCCTTTAATATTGATGGGAATCTCTGGAAACATGTTGGCGCCGATGGTTATGCTGCCGATTCGGAAACAGCGGTGCTGCTGGCTTATGATCTGGCTAAAAGGAGTTGAGGGCGATGGGTGATCAGTCACAAACGATCCAGGATATTATTTTAGCCTGTAATTCAGACGGTGTTGTCAAGAGCATTCTCTATCAGAATGCCAAGTTTTGTAATCTTTTTGAAGAAGGGGAATATTTTTTTAAGAATGTTCAGGTAGAAAGTCTGGCAAAGGCCTTGTCGTTTTTTTCAGAAGTCAAAAAAATTAAGCGTATCACCAATTATGAAATCAATTTTGTTTGCAATCAGACGGTTGAAACCTTGATTTTTTCCGGTGCTTATGACGGGCAGGAGTTGATTATTCTTGCTTCATCGCGGTTGGGCGGGTTTCCCTTGTACGATGAAATGATGGAGATTAACAACGAACAGGTCAATCTTTTCCGCCAGGAACTTAAAAAAAATAGCCACAAGCAGCAATCCGGAGACAATAACGAATATAAGTTTTACGACGAAATCAGTCGACTTAATAACGAATTGACGAATGTGCAGAGAGAACTGTCAAAAAAGAATATTCAACTCAATCAGCTCAATCTCAAACTCGAAGAATTGACGATCCGGGATCCGTTGACGAACTTGTATAATAAGCGCTATCTTTATACCAAGTACGCCGAAGAAATCACCCGTGCCCGACGCTTTCAATACGCAATCTCGCTGGTCATGATCGATATTAATAATTTTAAGCAAGTCAATGATCGCCTTGGCCATCAGGAGGGGGATCGGCTCCTGAAAAAATTTGCTGAATTATGCCAAGCAAATATCCGGGCTGGCTTGGATTATCCCTTCCGCGTTGGCGGTGATGAATTTGTGCTGCTGCTGACCCATTGCGAAGAAGCCACCGCCGAAAGCATTTTAGAACGGCTGGATCGGGAATTTAGCAAATATACGGAGATCGCCTCGTTAGCCCATGGAGTCGTCAGTTTCATTGGCGGCAGCGGTGATGAGGTTGAAATGGTTTTAAAAGAAGCTGATGTCAAGATGTATGCCCATAAGCATAAAATCAAGGCGCTGCAGACGAAAAACTGAAAGTTGCTTGTTTGTTGATACCCGGCTTAGCTAAAAACGGGTCAGCCGGCAAAGCTTATTCTGGAAAAGGAACAGAGGCGTGATGGTGATCAAAAATTGTTGCGATAGTAGAAAAATCAGCAGGAGTGGGAAAAAAATCAAGCTTCAGCCATCAAAAAGCGCTGAAATTCTCGCCACCACGCGCGAGTAGCGAATAACGCTGAGATTGTCCGCTCGCATCATGAACACTATGACGGTAGCGGCTAGCCAAGCGGCACGGCGCTGGCCCCCGATGACAACTTCTGCCCGGAATGCGGCCATCGCAAAGAGCTGTAAAAATGTTAAAAATAGAAAAAACTGTTTATATATTTAGATAATCATCTGAAAAATGATGTTTAATTCCATCTTGCTTATATGAAATAATGGTATTGAGATTGACGTTCTCCACGCTTTTGAAAATATTGCTTTCGATGTAAGGGCTGGTTTGTCGGAATTTTTTAGCAGGGCTTTCTTTTCCTGGCGCTTAGAGGCTTCGCTTTCATTTTTATTATGTTTCTTCAGTTCCTGGAATAGCTTTGCCATCAGCATGGAGTCTTTTCCTCCAGAGATGCACATCGCAATTTTATTTCCTTCCTTCACCAACCCGTATTCATTGATGCCACTGGTAAAGCGGCACCAGATACTACTGCGATACTTCTTCTTTAAACTTTTTTCTATTTCTTCAGAACGTTCCATTGATAGCGCCTACTTTTTAGTTAAACGCTGATAACAATAATCAAATAGTTCCATAAACTCCTGCAATTCGCTGTCAGTGGTTAAATGATAGAGACTGATCGGCCAGAAAGTATCTGGCCAGCTTCCGGCCGCCGGTGACCGTGAGAACCGAACGGGAGGGGGTGTTATCGGTGGAACAGGCTGATTTGGTCGAAACGCTGACTTCCCGCTCACTCAATGCGGTCTGAAAGGCTTGTGCCTTAACACCTTTGACACTAAGGTTAAGAATGTCCGGAACAGAATGCTCAGTATTGTTAAAAGAAACCAGCAGATAAATTGACAACTGCTTTTTGAACCAGTCGTTTTTTGTTTCTCCATAAGTTCTACAAAAGTTCCTGTTAAGATAGGATCAGAGAAGAAGTGACAAGGAGAGTGACTAATGGAAGAAAAGCGGATAACAAAAATATTCCCGGTTGCCGGGATGACCTGTGTTAACTGTGAAAATCAGATTGAGAACAAGCTTAATAAGCTGACCGGTGTAATCAGCGTCACGGCTAGCTATAGGCGGTCACAGGTCAGTTTTACCTATGATCCGGATCAGGTGAAACTGGCAACAATATTGGATACCATTGAGACGATGGATTATCATGTGAAGCGAAGTGGAGAAAATCAAAATAAGCAGATAACTGAAAAAAACGAAAAGAAAAACAGAATCACAGAAGTTCTAGGAATTGCCATTATCATAATAGCTGCTTTTATGATTATTAATTATTTGGGCGGTTTTAACATCTTCAACTCATTTCCGGAGGCAAAACTGGGAGTGGGTTATGGGGCATTATTTTTAATCGGCTTACTCACCTCCATCCATTGTGTTGCTATGTGCGGCGGAATTAATTTATCCCAGTGTGTTCCGAATGCAAGGATAATAAATGAAAAGAAAACGACAAGTCTCAGACCTGGCATTTTATATAACGCCGGACGGGTGATTTCTTACACCATCGTTGGCGGGATCGTCGGAGCACTGGGATCAGTCATCAGCTTTTCTGGTACCGCCAAAGGAATTGTTGCTGTTGTAGCTGGGATTTTTATGGTGATTATGGGCTTGAATATGCTGAATCTTTTCCCCTGGCTGCGTCAGCTTAATCCCAGAATGCCCAAGATTTTTGCCAGAAAGATCAATGAACAGAAAAAAAGCAACAGCCCCCTCTATGTCGGACTTTTAAATGGCTTAATGCCCTGCGGCCCACTCCAGGCGATGCAGCTTTATGCCCTTTCCACCGGTGATCCGGTACAGGGGGCGATGTCGATGCTGGCATTTAGTTTAGGAACGGTGCCACTGATGTTTGGGCTGGGAGCAATCAGCTCATTTCTCAGTAAAAAATTTACCAGTAAAATGATGACAGCCAGTGCCGTGTTAGTTTTGATATTGGGCGTGTTTATGTTCAGTAACGGCATTAGTTTATCCGGAATCGCTCTGCCTAGGCGATCAGGCGGTGTTACAGCGGCTAACGAAGCCCAGCAAAGTAATTCGGCGACAGTTAATCAAGGTGTTCAAACAATCACAACGAAGCTTTCACCGAATAGTTATGAACCTATCACCGTCCAAGTGGGGGTGCCCGTCAAATGGACCATCCAGGCTGATGCCAATGACATAAATGGATGCAACAATCAAGTGCTGATCCCCAAATACAATATTGAAAAGAAATTAGTGGCCGGTGATAATATCATTGAATTTATCCCCACGGAAACAGGAACAGTACCCTATAGTTGTTGGATGGGGATGATTAAGAGCAATATAACAATTGTTGATTAAAAATAATAACGGGTAATATTAAAAGGAGACTTTAAAAAATGAAAAAAGCATATTATTTGCTGGGAACCGTGCTGGCGATCATCTTGCTGGGGGCTGTCTTATTTACGGGCTGTACCGGAAGTTCTGGATCAACCGGGGGAAGTGCAATTAATTCAAATTCGTCACAGAGCCTATCCAGCAGTGCCGCTCAAACCGCAACAGCCCAACCGAGCACCAGCAGTTCCGCAGCCAAAGCAACCGTCAACGATGGTATCCAAATCGTGACGACAACCCTGGATCGGGGGATTTATGATCCCATTATTGTGCAAACCGGGATACCGGTTAAATGGACCATCACAGCCAATGACGGTGATTTGAATAGCTGCAATAACAAAATGCTGATCAGAAGCTATGGGGTGGAACAAAAACTGCTTATCGGAGAAAATGTTGTCGAATTTACGCCGACTAAGGCCGGAACCATCAATTATTCCTGCTGGATGGGGATGGTGGGAAGCACCATTACTGTCGTTGATGATATCAACCAGTAAAGATCATTGATAAAGAATTAAGCGTTTGAACGAGCAAGAGGAGGGAAAATTAATGAAAAAAGAAACCATTAAAATAACGGGAATGACCTGTGCGGCCTGTGCGGCCAGGGTTGAAAAAGTTGTCAGTAAGATGGCCGGAATATCTGATGCTTCGGTGAATTTCGCAACCGAAAACCTGTCGGTTGAATACGATGAAGCTGAGACATCGCGGCAAAAAATCGATGAAGCCATTGAAAAAGCCGGATACGGAACGGTAGAAATTACCACAATAAATGAAGTGACCATCCCCATTGGCGGAATGACCTGTGCCGCCTGTTCGGCTCGGGTTGAAAAGGTGCTGAATAAACTTGAAGGAGTCACCGCTGCAACCGTTAATCTGGCCACTGAAAAAGCTACGGTTCACTATGACTCCCAGCAAGTAAAACTCTCGACGATTAAGCAGGCAATCGAAAAAGCGGGGTATCAGGCGCTGGAAATAGAGAAAAAAACCGCCGTTGATGAAGATAAACTGCGGAAGGAAAAAGAAATCCGAACGCTTAAGACCAAGTTAATCGTTTCGGCCAGTTTCGGGATTCCACTTCTTTATCTGGCCATGGGGGCAATGATCTGGTGGCTACGGCTGCCAATTCCCAGCTTTCTGGAACCGATGCAATATCCACTGACCTACGCCATCGCGCAAATTATTCTGGTTATCCCGATTATCATCGCCGGCCACCGCTTTTATAGTGTCGGTTTCAAAGCCATCATCCAGCGCAGTCCCAATATGGATTCATTGATCGCGATGGGAACCTCGGCGGCGATTCTCTATAGCCTCTATTCGGTTTATCAGATTAGTGCAGGCAATTTCGGGGCAGTTGAAGATTTGTATTTTGAAACCGCCGGGGTTATCATTACCTTGATCCTGCTAGGGAAATATCTGGAAGCAGTATCCAAAGGAAAAACTTCCGAAGCGATTAAAAAACTTATGGGCCTTGCGCCTAAAACGGCCATTGTCATCCGGGATGGCGCCGAAATTGAAACACCCATTGATGAGGTGGAAATTGATGATGTGATCCTGGTCAAACCCGGGGGCAAAATTCCGGTTGATGGGATCGTCATTGAAGGAAACACTGCCATTGATGAATCGATGCTCACCGGAGAAAGCATGCCCATCGATAAAAAATCAGGGGATATGGTATATGCAGCCAGTATTAATAAAAATGGTGTGATCCAATTCAGAGCAACAAAAATTGGCGGCGACACAGCCCTCGCTCAAATCATCAAACTGGTAGAAGATGCCCAGGGATCAAAGGCACCGATTGCCCAGCTGGCCGATATTGTTTCCAGTTATTTTGTTCCGATCGTGTTTGTCATCGCGGTGCTGGCCTTCGCGGGCTGGTATTTCACCGGCCATACCTTTGTCTTTGCGATGACCATATTTATTTCAATTCTAGTCATCGCCTGCCCCTGCGCACTTGGCCTGGCGACTCCAACCGCGATAATGGTTGGCACCGGCAAGGGCGCCGAGTACGGCATTTTAATTAAGGGCGGGGAAGCCCTGGAAACCACCCATCTCATTAACACGATTGTTTTTGATAAAACCGGCACCATCACCGAAGGAAAGCCTGAAGTAACAGACATTGTCACAACGACCGGGGTTGACCGGGATTGGCTGCTTCAAATTGCCGCTTCCGCGGAAAAAGGATCAGAACATCCCCTGGGTGAAGCGATTGTCCGAGGCGCCGAAAAAGAAAGTCTGGAAATACTTACAATTGATTCATTCAAAGCAATTCCTGGATATGGGATTGAAGTAGAAGTTGCTGGTTCCCGTTTGCTGCTGGGCAACCGGAAAATGATGGATCAGAACAGTATTTCGCTGATCACCCTGGAAGCAGAATCAGATCGGCTGGCAGAAGAAGGCAAAACCCCCATGTACATTGCCATGAATGGCCAATTATCCGGGATTATTGCCGTGGCAGATGTTGTCAAAGCCAGCAGTAAAGCCGCTATTGCCAAACTCCATGAAATGGGGATCGAAGTGGCGATGATCACCGGTGACAATAAAAAAACCGCGGCAGCCATTGCCAGACTGGTTGGCATTGATCGGGTTCTGGCCGAAGTATTGCCACAGGATAAATCAAATGAGGTTAAAAAGCTCCAGTCAGAAGGTCGAAAAGTGGCGATGGTTGGGGATGGCATCAACGACGCACCAGCATTGGTTCAGGCCGATATTGGTATTGCGATTGGCTCCGGTACCGATGTCGCGATGGAATCCGCCGACATTGTGCTGATGCGAAGTGATCTGATGGACGTTCCCACTGCCATTAAACTCAGCAAAAGCACGATTCGTAACATTAAACAAAATTTGGTCTGGGCATTTGGTTATAATGTCGCCGGAATTCCCATCGCCGCCGGACTGCTCTATCTGTTTGGCGGGCCACTGCTGAATCCTATTTTTGCCGC
>JAQUWM010000037.1 GCA_028692885.1 Acetobacterium sp.
GGCAAATGTTCATTAAATACCATCACACTAATCACGGGAATGATTTGATGATCAGGGAGCCCTAACGCTTTTGTAAAGATTGCCGATATTTATAGCAGCAGATGATATTAAAATAATGGTGTTTATTGATTTTTGATGATAAACTGAGGTGGTAAAAATAGCGAAGGATTTACAGGAGAAAAAATGGATCAGAACAAAAGTCTTTTTAAAAAGAAACTTGCAATCATCATTTCAATAGCAGTATCCCTTTTTCTACTGACGGTTTTTTTGCTGATCATTGGGATGTTTATGAATAACCTCAAACAGCAGGAGATGTTAAAAACCACCGATAAATTTATTAATTTTAAAAGTCAGGTGGAACATTTAGTTTTCACGAATAAAACCCTGGTTCAGGGTTTTGAGGCTTACATTCTGGTGAATCCCGGGCTGGATGAATCAGAGGCCTATAGCTATCTTGATAATCTCTTATCTAAAAATGAAAATCAAATTAGAAACATCGGGGTTTGTCAGGATACAACCATCATCTGGAATTATCCCAAGGAGGGAAATACCGCCGCCATCGGCGTTGACCTGTCCAAGGTCGACAGTCAGAAAGAGCTGGTGCTTAAGGTTAAGAATGAGCAGGTGCCAATCTTACAGGGGCCGGTAGAGCTGGTTCAGGGCGGGACCGGTTTTATTATCCGTCTTCCCATCGTCAGAAAGGATACTGGTTATTGGGGACAGATCAGCATTGTTCTTAAAGGGGATAATATTATTGAAGAGATTAATGCCTATGCTGAAGCCGCCGGATTAAATGTCGCTATCTTCAATGATCAGAACAAAACGGTTCCTTTTTTTGGTTCCATGAGTGTAGTTGGCGAATCACCATTAACTTTTGATGTCGATCCGGACTTTATTGACTGGAAGGTGGCCGTATCGCCTAAAGAAGGGCGCGAAAACAATCAGTTAATTTTTTGGGGCACCACTATTTTAGCCGCTTTAATTGCTGCCGGAGCGGGTCTGTTAACCTTCAGAGCGCTAAAAACAAATTATCAATTACGGATTATATCCAGTCACGATTCCCTTACTGGTCTTTATAATCGTCATTATTTAAATGAATATCAGACCATGGTTCTGGCCGCGGCCAAAAGAAATAATCGACGGGTCGGGTTTATGAGTATGGACTTGAATCATTTCAAGAATATCAATGACACCTATGGACATAACGTTGGGGATTTGGTCCTTGCTGAAACAGGCCGGGTTTTATTTGAAAGTACCAGGATCGGCGAGGCGGTATTTCGACTGGGCGGCGATGAATTTTTGATCATCATGCCGGATATAGAAGACCGAAATGCGCTTTTGGAGGCCCGGGAACGGCTTGCAGACAGTTTTAAAAGTGAATTTCATCTGGCCGACTATCCCGCTAAAATTGCGGTGAGTATTGGTACGTCCTTGTTTCCGGAGGATGGCAATAATATTGATGCCTTGCTTCAAATTGCCGATGAAGAGATGTATGCGGATAAAAAGGGACAGAAAATGAACCAAGCAGAAAATCAATCGGAGCAACCATCGGGATGACTTGTCAACAGGGACGTATTATGATAATATGAATAGCTCGTACCCTGGTAAAAACCAATTATGAATGGAGAATAATAAAATGGAACAATTGCCTAATTGCCCGAAATGCAATTCAGAATATACCTATGAAGATGGAGAACTGCTGATCTGTCCAGAATGCGCCCATGAGTGGACCATCGACGCAACAAACGAAGGCGGCGATGAAAAGATCGTCAAAGATTCAAATGGAAATGTCTTAACAAGTGGTGATACGGTCATCTTAATCAAAGACCTGAAAGTTAAAGGCAGTTCCCAGGATTTGAAAAAGGGAACCAAGGTCAAAAATATCCGTCTGGTTGATGGCGATCATAATATCGACTGCAAAATTGACGGCTTTGGAGCGATGTCTTTAAAATCGGAGTTTGTTAAAAAGGCATAATGCCCTGAAATCAATAGCGGCAGAATACTGACTGATTCGCTGAAAACATAGAAAACTCAATCATAAATAAACGAATAACCCACTGATTTTCATAGCAGAAAACCAGTGGGCCGTTTTTTTAAAAATGACGATTATTAAGAAAACTCAAAAAGTCTTGACTTGGAGTGCACTCCATATGTTAAAGTGGATAGAACCAGTAAATGATGAATAAAATCACAGCGAAAGAAAATATTAAGTTAACCGAGGTGAATTTCCATGACCATTACCGAAGTCAGTAAAAAATATGATATTTCGCAGGATACCCTGCGGTATTATGAGCGAATTGGCTTAATCCCGGCCGTCAATCGGACCAAAGGCGGAATGCGCGACTATACCGAAGAATCCTGCGGCTGGATTGAGCTGGCAAAATGCATGCGTTCGGCCGGGATTCCCATCGAAGCCCTGATTGAATACTGTGCTCTGGCCCAGCAGGGGGATCGGACCATCACCGCCAGAAAAGAGCTGCTGGTTGAGGAACGGACAAAACTTCTGGAAAAAATGGAAGACATGAAAAAGACCCTCGACAAGCTCAACTATAAAATCGACATCTATGAAAAGGCTGAAGTTTCCGGGGTTTTATCCTGGGAAAAACCGAATGCTTGACTAAGTAAATGAGCAGTTTAAAATCTCCGTACCTTAAATGGGCGGAGATTTTTTTGAAAAAATAAATAAAAGTATTGACTTGGAGTCAAGTCCAGATGGTAGTATAGTAATAGTAGATAAATAATCCATTATAAATTAATTTGACTAAACAGTCGGTTGCCGATTGTTTAAATCTAAAATTAGGGAGACTAAAGATGTTGTATCGAAAATTCGGGAAAACAAATGAAGAGGTTTCGGTTTTAGGGTTTGGTTGCATGCGCTTGCCAGTTATCGACGGGGTTCAAAACAATATCGATGATGAGAAAGCTATTGAGATGTTACGGTACGCCATTGATCATGGTGTGAATTATATCGATACCGCCTATCCTTATCATGGCACCGGTTTTGACAAAGCAGGAGAGAGTGAACTTTTTGTGGCCCGGGCCTTAAAAGATGGCTATCGCGAACGGGTTAAAATCGCCACCAAGCTTCCGTCATGGCTGATTCAGTCACGAGCAGATATGGAGCGATTATTGGATGAACAGTTGAAACGGCTGGAAATCGATACCATTGATTTTTACCTGCTGCATGGACTTAACCGAGGTTTCTGGCAGAATCTGAAAAATATGGGAGCTCTTGAATTTCTGGATCAAGCGATCAAAGACGGTAAAATCAAACATGCCGGTTTTTCGTTTCATGATGACTTTGATTTATTTGTCGAAATTGTCGATGCTTATGATTGGTCTTTTTGTCAAATCCAATACAATTATCTGGACGAAAACTATCAGGCCGGTAAAAAAGGCCTGGAATATGCGGCCGGTAAAGGAATGGGAATCACCATTATGGAACCCATCAGAGGCGGGTCTCTGGTTGATAAATTACCCACAGAGATTTTAGAAGCCTGGGACAAAGCGCCAATCAAAAGAACTCCAGCCCAGTGGGCGCTGCGATGGGTTATGAATCATCCTGAGGTTTCCGTGGTGCTTAGTGGCATGACGACGATGGAGCAGGTGGTCGATAATATCAATACCGCCAATGCCGGGGCCGCCAATTCATTAACCAATGAAGAACTGGCGTTAGTGGATTTTGCCAAGAAAACAATAACTGATAAGATGAAGGTCAACTGTACAAACTGCCGGTATTGTATGCCGTGTCCATCCGGGGTCGATATTCCCGGACATTTTGCTCTTTATAATAATGCTTTTTTATTTGATGCACTACCAAGAGCCAAAGGTCTATACGAGACGATGTTTCCGCAAGATGCCAAAGCTTCCAATTGCGTTGAATGTGGAAAATGTGAAGAACATTGTCCTCAGAACATTGCCATTATCGAGGAATTGAAAAATGTCAGAGCTGCCTTGGAATAAAGTTGACGCTATAAAATCTCCGTACCTTAAAGGTGCGGAGATTTTTTTAAGAAAAGAATAAAGGGGATTGACTTGGAGTGAACTCCAGATGTTACAGTTAGTAATATCAATGCGATACACGCGTGAAACCAGAGGTGAAAATGGAAACACAGGAAATATTAAAAAAAGTAAAAGCGGGAGAGATCTCTGTGGAAGAAGCAGAGCTTTTTTTTCGCCGGCAGCCCTTTGAAGAAATGGGTTATGCCAAATTGGATACTCATCGAAAGATGCGATCCGGTTTTGCCGAGGTGATCTTCTGTAGCGGTAAGGCAGATGCCCATTTGCTCAATATATTTGGAAAGCTTTATGAAGAAGACGGGGAGGTGATGGGAACCCGGGCCACTAGCCATCAGTATGAAATGATCAAGGCAGCCTATCCGGAAGTTGTGTACGATGAGATCTCCCGGATTATCAAAATCGAAAAACCGGGCAAGCAACGGGTCGGAAAAATTGCTGTCTGCTCGGCGGGTACCGCCGATATCCCAGTGGCCGAAGAGGCCGCCCAGACGGCTGAGTATTTTGGCTCGCATGTGGAACGACTTTACGATGTCGGCGTGGCTGGAATTCACCGGATTCTTTCCCAATTGGATGTGATCCAGAGTGCTAATTGCGTGATTGCGGTGGCCGGGATGGAAGGTGCTCTGGCCAGTGTGATTGGCGGGCTGGTGGATAAGCCAGTGATCGGGGTACCGACATCAATCGGCTATGGAGCCAGCCTTGGTGGTATTTCGGCGCTGCTGACAATGATCAACTCCTGTGCCAACGGGATCTCGGTGGTTAACATCGACAATGGCTATGGTGCTGGCTATGCCGCCACCCAGATTAACCGCTTGGGGGTGCGATCATGAGCCAGACCTTATACCTGGAATGTTATTCTGGCATCAGTGGTGATATGACGGTAGCGGCGCTTCTTGATCTGGGCGCTGATCAGCGAGTGTTGGAGAGTGCCCTGAAAAGCCTGCCCATTAGTGGCTTTGACATTGCCATCAGCCGGGTGAAAAAGGCCGGGCTGGATGTCTGTGATTTTCAGGTTATTCTGGGTCACGACAACCATGATCACGATATGGCCTATCTGCATGGTGATCATCACCATCCTCACAGCGATGGACATGGTCACGCCCATGATTCGAAGACGGTATATCATCATCCACATCAAGTTAAAAAGACTCATGCCCATGATCATCGGGGTCTGCCCGATATTGTCGGAATCATCAACCAGGCTCAGATCACCAATCATGCCAAGGCGTTGGCCATCCAGATCTTTTCGATTATTGCCGATGCCGAAGCCAAAGCCCATGGGGTGGACCGGGAGCGGGTTCATTTTCACGAGGTGGGCGCGGTGGATTCGATTGTCGATATTGTAGCGGTGGCCGTTTGTCTGGACAATCTGGACATCCAGGAGGTGATTGTGCCGGAAGTTTATGAAGGTCGGGGCTTTGTCCGTTGCCAGCATGGAACCATCCCCATTCCTGTACCAGCCGTGACCCATATCGCCGCCAGTCACCAGTTGAATCTGCATATTACCAGCACCGAAGGGGAGCTGATTACCCCAACCGGGGCAGCCATTGTGGCGGCTATTAAAACCAGTGACCAGTTGCCCAAGCAGTTTGCGATTGAAAAAACCGGTATCGGCGCCGGCAAACGGACCTACGACCGGCCCAGCCTGCTGCGGGCGATGCTGATCACCGATAAAACCCAAAAACAGGACGGCATTTATAAACTGGAAACCAACATTGATGACTGTGGCGGTGAAATTCTGGGCTTTGTCATGGAGCGGCTGTTTGAGGCCGGTGCCCGAGATGTCCATTATAGCCCGGTTTATATGAAAAAAAATCGGCCCGCCTATTTGCTCAATGTAATCTGCACCAAAGCGGATATGGTAACAATGGAACAGATTATTTTTGAGGAAACCACTACCATCGGGATCAGACGGATTCAGATGGAAAGTACCGGCTTAAAGCGAACTGTTAAAAAAATCAAAACCAGTCTGGGAGAAGCTCAGGTCAAGGTTTGTGAACTGGCATCCGGGAAACGGATTTATCCGGAATACACCAGTGTGGTGGAGCTATGTGAAAAACATCGGTTGGCTTATCAGGATGTTTACCACATCATCAAAAAAGAGTGCGAAGCGGCTGAAGGCATAAGAGGCGTTGAACTCGTTGAACTCAATCGTTTTGAGTTGCCACTATCCTCGTGACTGAGAAAATAATAGGGATGATCAAATAACAAAGTTTGGGAGGATTAAAGAGAAAAAATGGATATTAATAATTTTATGGAACAGTTGAATCGGGGAACGGTGGTTGAAGGTGGCTCGGAAGTCCATCGGATGATGCATGCCATCTCTCAGGAAGCACTGAAACTGACGACGGAGCTCAATGGCGGCTATCATCCGCCGGAAGAAATCCGGGAAATTTTTTCCCGCTTGACGGGCAAACCAGTAGATGAAAATTTTGGATTATTTCCGCCATTTTCTACCGATTGTGGTAAAAATATTCACGTCGGCAAAAATGTGTTTATCAATTCAGGTTGCTGTTTTCAGGATCAGGGTGGCATCTTTATTGGGGATGGGGTTCTCATTGGCCACAATGTGGTGTTAGCCACCCTCAACCACGCTGTCGATCCACAAAAACGCAGCGACATGTTTCCGGCACCAATCCGAATTGGGAATAATGTCTGGATTGGTGCCCAGGCCACGGTGCTTCCCGGGGTTACCATTGATGACGGCGCCATTGTTGCTGCCGGAGCGGTGGTTACCAGAGATGTACCGGCTAATGTGATTGTCGGCGGAGTCCCGGCTAAGATCATCAAAAAAATTGAAATAAATCAGAAATAAATAGTGAAATATCCGGAATAAATAGGTAATTGCGAAATGAAATATAAAAACTGACGTAAATAAGCCATTCTGAACTCACTTTGGATAAATATAAGCTGATTTGGTGAGGAGTTGCATAAATACAACATGTAAGGAATGGCTTATCCAAGGGGTTTATTGAGTTTTGCAAACGCCTATAACAATTAAAATATTGGAGGAAAAAATGATTTATCAGAATTTTCAGGACAAAAAACTATCGGCATTGGGTTTTGGGGGCATGCGTCTGCCAACCATTGGCGAAGGCTTTAGTGCCCCGGTCAATGAAGAAGAAACAGCAAAGATGGTGGATGTAGCTATTAAGAATGGTATCAATTATTTTGATACGGCTTACGCCTACCATGGCGGAGCATCCGAAACCGTGTTGGGCAAGGTTCTTAAAAATTATCCCCGGGACAGCTATTATCTGGCCAGCAAATTTCCCGGCTATGAAGTCAGAGAAAGCTGGGATGCGAAAGCCCAGTTTGAGGAACAGTTGAAAAAATGCGGCGTCGATTATTTTGACTTTTATCTGATTCACAATGTCTATGAGCGAAATATTGATGTCTATTTTGACGAACGTTGGGGAATTGTTGAGTACCTGATTGAGCAGAAGAAAAACGGGCGAATTAAGCATCTGGGTTTTTCGACCCATGGGCTGAAGCCAACCATTGAGCGCTTTATTGAACGCTACGGCGAACACATGGAATTTTGTCAGATTCAGTTGAACTATCTCGACTGGAAATTACAGAAAGCCAATGAAATCTATGAGATGCTGATCGAAAAGAATCTACCCATTTGGGTGATGGAACCGGTTCGGGGTGGGGCCCTGGCTAGTTTTGACGATGAAAAAACGGCGAAACTTCAAGAACTGCGACCAGATGAAAGCACAGCAGCCTGGGCCTTCCGCTTTCTGCAGGGATTACCCGGTGTGGTAGTGACCTTATCGGGGATGTCAACGCTGGAACAGGTGGAGGAAAACATCAAAACCTATGAATCGATTAAACCGCTAACCGTGCAGGAACAATCAGTGGTTGCGGAAATCAGAGATCGTATGCTCGCGATGCTGCCCTGTACGGCTTGTAAATATTGCTGTTCCGAGTGTCCCCAAGAATTGGATATTCCGACGCTGCTGCATCATTATAATGATCACAAATTCCAACCGGGCTTCATCGCCCCGATGGCGATTGCCGGAATGGATGCGGAAAAGCGACCGGGTGCCTGCATTGAATGCGGTCAGTGCAAACAGGTCTGTCCGCAGAATATTGATATCCCCACGGCTTTGAAAGATTTCCAGAAGATGCTGGATGAAGGGTCGGCTTGGGGTTGATCCGATTTTCAAAATCGAGCCATTGCAAAAAGCGCTGTTTCTGAAAACTCACTTATAGTATAATACCATCAAGAAATCAGTGTGTCCGAAACAGCTTGTCACTGTTCGAAAAATAAACAGGATTCCAAAATTATTGAAGATTATAGGTTTGGCGTTTTTTTAAGGAGTTTGATTTTGAAAGAGGAGCAAAGATATGAGTGTTGCATTAAAACAGGGGTTAACTTTCAGAATGGCGGAAGAAAAGGATGTTCCCCTCATTCTTTATTTCATCAAAGAACTGGCCAGCTATGAAAAAATGCTTGATCAGGTCGTAGCGACAGAGGCATTACTGACAGAATGGCTGTTTGAAAAGAAAACAGCCGAGGTTATCTTTGCAGAGCTTGACGGAGTGGCAATTGGTTTTGCCCTATATTTCCATAATTTTTCAACTTTTCTGGGACAGGCAGGTCTTTATCTGGAAGATTTATATGTTCTGCCGGCCTACCGGGGTAATGGTTATGGAAAAGCAATTCTAAAACAGCTTGCCAAAATCGCCGTTGAACGGGGCTGTGGTCGGCTGGAGTGGTGGTGTCTTGACTGGAATCAACCAAGTATTGATTTTTACCTGTCGCTTGGGGCAAAAGCCATGGACGAATGGACGGTTTACCGGATTGCCGGGGATACCTTATTGAAAATGGCAAGTGAGAATTAAATTTTAAAATTACCGATGAGAAGCTCTAAATAAGGATATAATCAAGACTATCGACTCGGTTCTGTTTAGGTTTGACGAGTCTGAGTGTGTTGGAGGAAAATAAAATGAATAGAAAAATGCCGGTTTTGTTTGTTGGTCATGGTTCGCCCATGAATGCAGTAGAAAATAATGAGTTTACCCGTGGTTGGGAAGAAATCGCGGGAAAGATTCCCAAGCCCAAAGCAATTTTGTCTATTTCAGCCCACTGGTACACCGAAGAAACGAGAATCAATAACGCGGAAAAACCAGAGATGGTTTATGATATGTATGGGTTTCCGGATGAACTATATCGGGTGGTCTACCCGGCACCCGGGGCACCGGAACTGGCAGCGATTACAAAAAATCTTATCAGTCGGGCAGTAAAAGTCGATAACACCTGGGGGATTGATCATGGCACCTGGTCGGTGCTGCATCGCATGTATCCCGCAGCAGAAATTCCGGTCTACCAGCTTAGTATTGACATGGACGCAGCAGCGGAAATCCACTATAAAATCGGACAGGAACTGACTTCACTTAGAGAGCAGGGTGTGTTGATCTTGGGAAGCGGTAATATTGTTCATAATCTGTCCCGGGTTAATTGGGCACTGGAAGGCGGCTTTCCATGGGCGGATGCCTTTGATGACTACATTCAGCAGAATATCTTAAATGTAGAACATGAGGCGATTATAGATTACCATTTAGCGGGTGAACCATCCAAACTGGCGTTTATTACCCGCGAACATTTCTACCCGCTGTTATATGTGTTGGGTGCATCAGATGGAGATGACGCGATTACCGTTTTTAATGATTCGCGCACATTGGGATCCATATCCATGACAAGCTATTTGATCGCTGAAAAAACTACCGACCAGTAATAAGGTAGATTTGCAATCAGAAAAAACCATGGAGCGTGTTTAGCTCCATGGTTTTTGTTTCGTTTTAGACAAAGGTCTTAAATAAAATTAGTCAGTAGACCTGAAAAATCAGTCTTTCTTTTTTTGCATTTCCAGTTTTTTTAGCTCAAATTTTTTCTTATAGTAACAAGCATAAACCTGAGCGTTTTGCTCCTGCTGCTCGCTGACAGTAAGTAAGCGGCACTTGTTGATTACCATCATCTGTCCTTTGAAAATGAGATAGATATCTTCCACATCTTTCAGCACTTTGTTGGGATCTGATAATTGATTGATTGTTTCTTCAGCTAAAATCGATAATTGTTTTTTGATGTCAGAATCCGATAATTTCACTGATAAATCAACCTTATTTTTATTTTTTTCCGGTAGATTTGTTAAAGTGCTTAAAGGTGTTTCTGAAGGGGCCCGAGATTCTGCGGGCGCTTCTGGAAGAGGAGCTTTTTTTTCTTTTTTTGTTATTTTTGTACGTCCATGATATTCGTCTCTTGTGATTCGCAAGATAGTTACCTCCATTAAGTTTAGGAATAGGTCTGTTCAAAAATTGATGTTTAAAATTCGTTCTGATAATGCTTCTATTTTATCACTTTTTATGCAAAATGACTATTAATAAATTTAGTGACACTATTATTAAGGATGCGAAGAAACATTTTGTTATGGACGATCAATGTAGGCTAGTTTGTATAAGATAGCACATTCTTTTAAAACGGTCAAATTTAAGATTAGAAGTTATTGTGGGTTTTGATTTAAAGGATCGCCAGCATTGTAGCGGTCATATTTATACCAATGGTGTAGGAAGGAAAATTGACACAAACGAAGCTTACAAGGGAAAATATTCAAAAAATAAAAACAACGGCTCTTCGACGAGACCGCTGCTTTCATGAAAGGTTAGGATAGTTTAAGTGTTTGATGATGCTTTGCTTGTTTATAATATACATGGGAATACTTAAGGACATCTTGAAATGATTCTTGATTAAGAATTTATTAAGAAGTGCTAATGTGAATTCCAATTGTTGCTAACGCGAACAGAACTTCGCAGTAGAGCGTATGCGAGTAGATGATCAGGATACAACGAAGATGGAAATTTGGGTGATGCCGATAGGAGAAGCTGAAAAGCCGATTTAATATGTTATCGTGGGAATCGAGGACCAAGAAAGGCGGAAGTAAAATTTCAGGCTTTTTTTCATGTGAAAATATTCACAACCAAATACATAAATCTTCGACAAACAAAGAAAATTATATGCTATAATAGCTTCGTATAAATTTGTTCTATATTAAGCAATTTTGTTTGCAACTAATCATTTTCATATGATCAGCTAAAGAATTTGTTTGATAACCCAAAAATAAAATAGATCGTTTAGCGGTACCTTTAGATTCAGGTTATTATAGCTGAAAAATGAGGAGACTGTAAGAGAGTGCATAATGAATAATCAACATTTTGTTAATAAGGCTTTTCGTATTTTTGCCATCAATAGTATTCTTTCCTCGGCCGGGGTGGTGCTGGGAACCTTTGTGGATGCGATTATTTTAGGGAATGCCTTTGGGGCGGTGGGCTTGTCGGTGCTGGCGGTTTCAATGCCAGTATATATGGTTTATAACCTATTTGGATACGCCTTTGGGGTTGGCGGATCCCTGAAAGTATCGGAGTCTATCGGTGCTGAGGATAAAGATGGGGTCAGGGCTGGTTTTACCCAGGCGATGTTTTTTGCAGCCGCAGTCGGTCTGGTTATTGCAGTATTGGGAATGCTTTTTTTGCCGACGATTATTGGTCTCACCGGAGGTACGGGAATTGCTATCGCCAGGGATTATATGTGGCCGATTGTAATCACGGCACCGATATTCATTCTAGCGCCGGTGATGTCCCTACTGATTCGCAGTGACGCCGATCCGTTTCTGTCAACCCTGGGCATCAGTGTTTCGGTAGTGGTGAATCTGGTGCTGGATCTGATCTTCATCTTTGGACTGGACATGGGTGTATTCGGTGGGGCACTGGCCATGGTTATTGGACAGTTGAGTGCGATTGCTGTCTACTCCATCCACTTTTTTAAAAAGCATAATCACCTTAAATTGTGTCAGACCTCCCTTAGTCTCAAAGTGGGTTATCAGCTTTTTCAGGGAGGATTCGGGATTGCATCGGCTTTTATTTATCAGGGGATCACCCTGATTGTCATCAATAATCTGCTGAGTGTGACTGCGGGGGTCGGGGGACTGGCCGTTTATAATATCCTTTTTAATGTATCGCTGTTTGCCTATGCCATATTTGATGGCATTTCATTGGCTCTAGCACCCCTGGTGGCAACGTTTGCAGGGGAGAAGGATACTGAAGGTGTTTATAACACCATGGCCCTGTCCTTAAAGACGGCGGTTTTACTCAGTGCCTTATGTGCCCTGGTTTTGCTTATCTTTCCAGAACCGATTGCATTGATGTTTGGGGTGGCGGACAATCTACCGCTGGTAGCCCAGACCATCCGAATCTTTGCCTTCGGGGTGGTACAAACCTGCTTTAACTGTGTCATGGCACATTTTTATCAGACCATTAAGCGGCCGACCCTGGCGGGGCTGATTTATTTTATGCGGGGGCTATTGCTGCTGATCGCCTTTTCAGTCTGGTTTATTCCGGTTTTTGGCGTATTGGGAACGGCATTGGCGATTGTGGCGGCGGAAACGGTAACGATGGTATTCCTGCTCGTTGCAGCGTTGCTTATCAAGAAACAGGGTGGTTACCGCAATGTGCTATTGTTTAAGGAACCGATTATCGCGAAGGAAAAACTATATGAAACAACCCTTTCTTCTGATATTAAAGAGTTGGAAAAATGTGTGGTTGAGATTGAAGCTTTCTGCGAACGGTTGGATATTGACAGCAAAAACGCTTATTTCATTAACCTGACTATTGAAGAATTGGCCGCTAATATTATTAATTTCGGATTCAATGATGGGAAACCCCATTATATCCATATAAAAATTGCTCTATTTGATGAGGACATCTACATTCGGCTCAGGGATGACAGCACCAGCTACAATCCTTTTGAAGAATCAGAAAAACCGGATGAAGAGCTTGATTATCTGGGTGTATCGATCGTTCGTAAAAAGGCAAAATCCTTTGCCTATAACCGGACCCTGGTATTTAACAATTTGCTTATTATTCTATAAAAAAAGGTGGCGTGAATGAAAGAACAAAAGAGTATTCGTCGAATCAGTTTAAAAACCAAGTTCGCCTCAGCCAGTATGATTCTGGCACTGGTGCTGTCGCTGGTGATTGTCCTGATTTCCTATTTCAGTTATCGGGATTCCATGTTTAAACGATATGAAGACAACATTACATCACTCGTGAAGACTGCTTCAGTCTTTGTTCCGGTGGACAAGGTCAATCAGTATTATGAAACTGGCCAGATTGACGCTGATTATGAACTGTTTATTAGAGAGTTACAGATAATTCAGGAACAGAATGAATTGGAATATCTCTATGCCTATGTACCAACGAAACAAGGGATTAAAGTTTTTGGTCAGGGAACCCAACCAGGGATGGTAGGTCATTTTGTTCTTGGCGATTTTTTGGGATTGGATTATTTTACACAGGAAGACATTGATGCCGCCAACGGACTTTTCACCGATCCTGATGCGCCTAAAGTTGTAATCACCAATGAGAGTGAATTCGGGTATTTGATTTCGGCTTTTAATGTTTTAAAAGATGCTCAGGGTAATCCGATATTGGTTGTGGGAGCCGATATGTCGATGAAGGATATCGACGCAACGTTGCTTAATTATATTATTCTGATTTCTTTTATTTCAGCCTTGATCTTAATTCTATTTATTACTATTTACCTGTTATTTCTCAACAAATCAATTATCGATCCCTTGCAGGTGATTGTTGATAATGCCACGGATTTTGTCAATACTAACATCGATGATAATCTCAGTGAGATTGTGGCCTTGAATATCGAAGTAAAAACCGGTGATGAAATCGAGATTCTGGCCGAAGCCTTCAACAAGATGACCAGTGATATTATCCGTTATATTAAAGAGCTGACCAGCGTTACCTCTGAGCGTGAGCGGATTGAAACCGAGCTACGGATTGCCACCCTGATTCAGGAAGGGATGCTGCCCCGGAACTTTGAATATCCGGACAGACATGAATTTACCCTTTATGCATCGATGCGGGCGGCTAAAGATGTGGGCGGCGATTTCTACGATTTCTTCTTTGTGGATGATGATCACTTCTGTATCACCATTGGCGATGTGTCAGGAAAAGGGGTTCCGGCCGCTTTGTTTATGGCGATGACCAAAGCAACGGTTAAAGATCTGGTACTCAGACGTTTGCCCGTCGATGAGGTCATGACCGAAGCCAACATTAACCTGTGTAACAACAACGAACAGGGCATGTTTGTGACCTTGCTGATAGCCATTATTAATGTCAAGACAGGCGTGTTTCAGTGGTGTGATGCTGGACATGATCCGGCGATTATCTGGAAAAAAGATGGTACCGTTGAAATGCTTACCGGCAAAAAAGGCTTTGTCTGCGCTGGCATGGACACCGCCAAATATAAGATGAATGAATCGCAAATCGAAAAAGGCGATATCATCTATCTTTATACCGATGGGATTCCCGAGGCGAATAATACCAAAAATGAATTTTATGGGCTGGAACGCCTGAAAACATTGGTTGCTTCAAAAGACGAGCATGATATTAAATCACTGTGCGCCGATATCTTAGCAGATGTGGATGAGTTTGCAGACACCGAACCGCAGTTTGATGATATCACGATGCTTGGATTCAAGTTTGAGGAGTAACAGGATGAATATCACCATCAAAGCGGGACAGGAATTGTCGGTCGAAGATTTTGAGGCGACGTTAGACCTTGACCGCAAGATTTTTGGAAATGAAATTTTGACTAACCAGGGTATGGCGCTAAAACGGTTTTTGAAGTTTAAGGAAGGCCTTATCGCTGCTTACACTGAGAATACGCTGATGGGCTTTATCAGCTTTTTTGGGGTAGCTGCTTCAGTTTATCAGCGGGCCTTATTCGAACAGGAGTACATTGACGATAATCTTGATGTAAGTGAAGTTTTACCACTGAAAAAAGGAAGCTCAAATGATATCCTGATCTTGGATTTGGCAGTGGATGAATCCTTTCGGCATCAGGGCATCTCAAAGCGGTTACATGAAACACTCTGGGATTATCTCAGGCATAAATATAACCAAGGCTATCTGATTGAACGGGTATTTTGTTTTGCAATCACCGCTGAAGGATGCCAAAGCATGAAGTTTCTTGGCGCCAGAGCAATCTGGTCAAAAGATAATATTACCCTTTTTGAACTGGGAAAAGAAGTGTTTTTGGGGGCTGATGGAATATCATATCAAGAAGTTAAGTGACTGCCCCATTTATCTTGAGAACAGTAATGTTAAGGACACTTTTTAGCAGAGACTTGGATTTCACTCGATCAAAACGATGTGATGAGGGTCTCAGTGGAT
This sequence comes from Acetobacterium sp., assembly GCA_028692885.1. GTDB lineage: Bacteria > Bacillota > Clostridia > Eubacteriales > Eubacteriaceae > Acetobacterium. The sequence continues at coordinate 15,268 of JAQUWM010000037.1, forward strand.
TTGTTAACCAACAGTAAAGGAGATCGGATAAGATGAAGAAATTGACTGTTAATGCATCGACAGATAATCTGCCAAAGGTACTCGAATTTATCGATAGCGAATTGGAGACAGCGGGGGCCAGTATGAAAATGATCTTTCAGATTGATCTGGCGGTGGAAGAAATTTATGTAAACATTGCCCACTATGCCTATGCCCCGGATGACGGTAATGTCGTCATTCAATTTGACTCCTATGGTGATCCCCCACTGGTAGAAATCCAGTTTATTGACCAGGGGAATCCCTTTAATCCCCTTGATAACCCCGATCCGGACATCACCTTGACAGCTGAAGAACGTCAAATTGGCGGCTTGGGTGTGTTGATGGTTAAAAAGAGTATGGATGAGGTTGACTATCGTTTTGAAGAGAACGAGAATAGATTGACCATTAAAAAATTAGTATCATAAATTAGGATGGCTCGTTTTTATCATGCAGAATAAATAAAAATTGAGAGCTGGAGTTTGTTGATTAATAGCGGCTAAAAAGCATTTGAATTTCTTGAAAAATTAACAATAAATAAAATGGAGGCGATTGATGAAACGCATTTTTGTAAGCTTGTGCATATTGATGACATTATTGCTGGCTGGATGCAGTCAGACGGTGGCACCCCTTCCGCCGGTGGAAACGGCAAAAATCGGAACGATGATTGGAACATTGAGTGAATCGCTGGCTCCCGACAAATACCCTGAGGCAGAAATCAGCCGTTTCAACAATTATGTCGATGAGTCGGCGGCGATGATGGCGGGAAAAATTGACTATGCCATCATGGATTATGCAACGGCCCAAAATTTTATTAAGAGTAACGAAGGAACGACGATTTGGTCAGAGCCATTGACCGATGAAGTAACCGCGATGGCTCTTAAAAAAGAGAATACTGAGCTTAATCAAAAGATTAATGGGGTGTTGAACAGATATTTAAGTGATGGTACCGTAGATGAAATTAAAGCGCACTGGTTTCCGGAAGAAGGCGGGGCATATGAAATCGTTGACGTACCCAAAAATGCCAGCGGCCCGGTGTTGAGGGTTGCCGTAACATCCCTGACCGAGCCCCGGTGTTTTGTCAATGATGGGGAGCTGACCGGCATGAATGTCGAATTGATGAGCCGTATTGCTTATGAATTGGGGATGCAGGTTGAATTTCAGGACATGGACTTCAAAGCAATGATTGATAGTCTCCAATCGGGAACGAGCGATGTGATTGCAGCCATGTATAATACCCCGGAACGGTCTCAAAAAGTCGATTTTACAGCCGGCTATTTTCCCAATCCTCAGGTTTTTGTTGTTATGGAAGATCGGATCGAGGCAACTGAAGGGGGCCAGACAAGTCAGCAGACGATAAGCAGTAGCAGTGATCTGAACAAGGCTGGCTACATCATTGGCGTACCGGAGGGAACCCCACCGGAAGAGGTCGCCAAAGAATTCATGCCCAACGCTGATATTTCCTATTTCACTCAGTTTATGGATGGCGTGGCAGCATTAAAAAGCGGTAAGGTCACAGCGGTGATCTATGACAGCTCCGGGGTTGATCGGATTCTATTAAGCAATCCGGATCTGGTTAAGCTGGAGGAAGAACTGGGAAACATCGAGATTGCCGCCGTGGTGAGTTTGGAGGATGCAAAGCTAAATGACCAGCTTAATACCTTTATCGGTCAATTTCAGGCTGATGGCACCGCTGCAGCGATGGTTGAGCGGTGGATAAGTAATACTGGTGGGGTAATGCCAGATATTCCCAAACCGCTAAACCCGGTGAAAAAGATCACCATTATTACCAACGGATTAACCGAACCGATGAACTATTATGAAAATGGCCAACTAACCGGTTATGATATTGAATTTATGAAGCGTTTCGCCAGCTATGCTAATCTGGATTTTGAAATCATCACCATGGATTATGCGGCAATGATCCCGGCGCTTCAAAGCGGCAAGGGCGATGTGATCATTTCTGACTTTTTCAAAACCGACGAACGGGGCCAGGAAGTTCTCTACAGTGATGCCTACGTGGTGCTGCATAACAGTGTCCTGGTGCGAAAAAGCATGTATTCCGGAAATAGCGAGAATGTTGAGGGAACGGTTGCGACCAATCAAAGCCAGACTGGTACGGGCAGTTTTTTTGCCTCGCTTCAGGACAGCTTTAACAAAACCTTTATTGTCGAAGACCGCTACAAGCTGGTGTTAGAAGGGCTTTGGACAACCATTGTCATTTCGATGCTGTCGCTATTCTTTGGCAGCTTCCTGGGCGCCGTAATCTGTGCCATGCGCAAGTCCCGGTTAAAGATCGTATCCGGGCTGGCGATTGTTTATATTCGATTGATTCAGGGGGTGCCAATTGTCTTAACCCTGATGATCCTCTATTACATTTTGTTTGCATCAGTGGATATTCACCCGATCCTCATTGCCGTGGTGGGTTTCTCGATTAACTTTGCCGCCTATTCGGCGGAGATCTTTAGAACCGCCATCGATGCCACTGACAAAGGACAGCTGGAGGCGGCCTATGCGCTGGGATTTACCAGGGTATCTAGCTTTTTCAAGGTAACCTTGCCCCAGGCACTGCGTCACATTCTGCCGATTTTCAAAGGTGAATTTATCAGTATGGTAAAGATGACTTCGGTGGTCGGCTATATTGCCATTCAGGATTTGACCAAAATGACGGATATTATCAGAAGTCGTACCTTTGATGCCTTTTTCCCGTTGTTTGTGACCGCTTTTATCTATTTTGTGATCACCTACCTGTTTATTATCGTGTTGGGAAAAATTGAAGTTCAGGTCGATCCTAAACGCCGAAAACGGGTGATCAAAGGGATTGTTGATCCTGAAGTGAGCGTAACGGAGGTGCTAAAATGATCACGATCAATGGTCTATCCAAAAGCTTTGGCACGTTACAGGTGCTTAAAAATATCAGCACCGAGATAAAAGAAGGCGAAGTGATTTCGATCATCGGGCCATCGGGCTGTGGGAAGTCAACCTTTTTGCGTTGCATCAATTTGCTGGAAACCCCGACAAGTGGCGAGATCGTCATTGATGGTCAGAACATTCTGGCTAAAAATGCCAATGTCTCGGGACTACGGCAAAAAATGGGGATGGTGTTTCAATCTTTTAACCTTTTTTCGCATCTGATGATCATTGAAAACCTGATGCTGGGCCCCGTGAATTTACTGAAGATGCCCCGGCAACAGGCCTATGAGGAAGGGCTTGCCTATCTGGAAATGGTCGGGCTGCGGTCAAAAGCCCTGGCCTTTCCCGACGAATTATCCGGCGGCCAGAAACAGCGGGCGGCGATTGCTCGAACCCTGGCGATGAAACCAGAGATTGTTTTATTTGATGAACCCACCTCAGCCTTGGATCCCACGATGGTCAGTGAGGTACTGGGGGTTATCCGCAAGCTGGCATCAAGCGGGATGACGATGATGATTGTGACCCATGAGATGAAGTTTGCCCGGGATGTCTCGAGTCGGGTGTTCTATATGGATGAAAAGGGAATTTACGAAGACGGATCGCCGGCAGAAATTTTTGATCATCCCCAGAAGGCCAAGACCCGGGCGTTTATCCGGAAAATTTCAGCCTTTGAATACACCGCTGCAGGTAGCGGCTTTGACCTCTATGAACTCAATGCCAAAATCGAAACCTTCCTCAAAAAGCAGATGTTCACCGATCGCCAGATTATGAATGTCCAACTGGTCTGTGAGGAGCTGATCCTGGCGATCCTGCTGCGGGAGTTTCCCAAGGCCAACGTAGCACTTTTGGTGGAGTATTCGGATTTAAGCGGTGAGGTTACCATCGAGGCCAGCTTTGAAGGGGACACTTATGAATTGGAAAAAGCAGAAGAAAATGAACTGTCCCTGGCGATCATTCATACTTACGCCAAAGCCGTTACCGTTACCAATGAAGCGGGCCGAAATACGGTGAAAATAATCATTTGACCACATCAATTTTAGTCGCAGTCAGCTGGCAACGAAATCGGCAGAAAAGAAGGCTACCGACTCGGAGGTCCAATCAACGGCACCAGCGCCGACTGATGTGGTTACCGTCAATAGTTAGAGTGAACGTGTCGGTAGAAAGATATAGAAGAATCGATAAAACTCTACGGAGCGTTGATTGAATAATTCCCATCAATCCATTAGTATAGTTCATATGGAGGTAAGATTATGGATTGCACGAAGGTAGGCATCCTACTGAAGGCGTTACGAAAAGAAAAAGAAATGACCCAAAAGCAGGTTGCCGATCAGATGCACATCAGTGATAAAACAATCTCGAAGTGGGAGCGTGGCCTGGGTTGTCCAGATGTATCCCTGCTTAGGGAACTGTCGGAACTATTTGAGGTGAATATTGAAAAAATACTTTTAGGAGATCTGGAACTAAATGATATGGAAACAGGAAACTTGAAACGCATAAAATTTTATGTTTGTCCAAACTGTGGAAATGTGATTAGCACGACTGGCGATGCGGAGCTTTCCTGTTGTGGACGAAAACTGGCCTCGTTGGTGGCCAAACCGGCCGACGGAGAACACACCGCTATAGTAGAAGATGACGATGGCGAATATTACATCACCTTTGATCATGAAATGAGTAAGGCCCATTTTATTTCCTTTGTAGCTTATGTGTCGGCTGATCGAAGCTTGTTTGTCCGGCTTTATCCCGAGCAAACCGCGGCGGTACGGCTACCTAAAATGAGCGGCGGCAAGCTGGGGAAGAAGTTTGGCAGTAAACTGTACTATTATTGCAGCAAAGAGGGTCTTTGGGTACTGTAAGCAAAATATAAACTGAGTTGTTTAAGGGGTTTTAGATAGATGGAAACACGATCAAAAAAAGAACTAAAAGAGAATTATAAAAACAGAACCGTTATCGGCGGGATCTTTGGTATTAAATGTCACGGTAATGACCGGACTTGGATAAAATCAACCAAGGATATGCCGGGTCAAAAAAACCGCTTTGGGTTTTCAGTGGCAACCAATTCATGTCCCGAACCCGGCATGCTGGGGGAATGGAAACAGTATGGTGCCAAGTCGTTTTCCTTTGTTGTCCTGGAAGAAATCGAAAAAGGCAAAACCCAGACCGAACAGGAGTTTAGTGATGACGTTGCGATGCTGCTGGAAATATGGCTTGATAAACAAAAGGAAGCGCTGAAAAATGAACACACAATTACATGCCATTGACTTTGAAACCTGGGATCGGAGACAATACTTTTATTATTTTACTGAAATGCTGCCCACCGGGTTTAACCTGAATGATCAGGAACAATATTCCGGAAACCACGGGATTCTGGCAAAGCCGGAGCTACCGCCCCCCAACAGCTTTATGGTCGGTATGCTGCCGTGGACACAGTTTAGCAGTTATTCACCGATACCTTATGGTAAGGCTGATTATTATTTTCCCGTTTTGCAGAAATGTTCTGACCTAAAAATGCCATTGGAATTTGTCTTCCAATGGCATTTTGTGGGCTGGGTAAGGGGTTAGTTTTTTTACATATGTATATTATAGTGCTGGTTCTAGTTGCTGCCACTTATTGCCCAAAACAGGCGGGATATAGTGGATCATTTGACTAACCAACTCGTCTGGATTCGACGAGACCAGCACCAGTTGCGTATTGGATGGGTTCATAAAGCCCTCATTGACAATAGTTTGCATCATCGCAATAAAAGAATCAAAAAAGTTGGAAATGTTGAAAATTCCAATCGGTTTTTTATGAATCCCCAGTTGCGCCCAACTATAGGTTTCAAATAATTCTTCAAAGGTACCCACTCCTCCCGGAATAGCAATAAAACCATCGGATAAGTCAGCCATGGTTTGTTTGCGTTCATGCATGTTTTTTACTTCAATAAATCGGGTCAAACGATCATTAATCACTTCGTTAGGAAAAAGTCCTCCAGGCATAACTCCAGTAACGCGGCCATTATTGTCTAACATATAGTTGGCAATTTCGCCCATCAGACCAAATTTTGATCCGCCGTAGACCAATTCAATATTATTCTTGACCAGCACCAGACCCAATGCTTTGGTCATTTCTTTGTATTCCGGACGAACACCTAGATTGGAGCCGGAATAAACACAAATTCTTTTCATTGTTATTTCCTCCCAGAATTATATAAAAACTAAATGGCTGTATCAGAGTAGATACACCAGAACCATAAAATTCTACTAAGATCTTGAATTATATCAAACAGTGATTTAGTTGACAAGCAAGAGATGAAAGTTAATGTTTTAATTAAGAATTGACAGGAATCTTTTTTTCGAAGTTAAAGAGAAAGTCGAATGAACCCCTAAAGAGGATTTTAATAGCGATAGAGGATTGTCAAAAATATTAACGAGTAAATTATGAAGATTTGTTAAAGATTTGCTAAGTGCATTGATAAAATCCACCTCGGATGCTATACTTTTTTCATGATCATGTATTAGTGATGCACGAAAAGCTGCAAAAAAATATAAAAAGAGTTTGATCTTTATTTTCTTATCGGTAACATTATGGTTTATGGGATATCATGTCGTAGCTTCTGCTGTTTCAAAAGACACGATGGTTTTTCGGGGCTGGAGGTTTTGCTGTAACTATCTTAAAATTTTTCAGAGTTCAGATTCTCGAAACGAGATTTAACATAAAATAGTTTAAATACTAATCGAGTTTTAATGAATGATTGAGAAAATAAAGGGGTAAATAAAGAAATACATGGCAAAAATAGATGCTAACGGCTAAGTAAAAACGATCAGACAGACCATTGCGAAATTGCAAAAGGCTGTGGTAATTTCACAATTATCGCTAAAATAATCAGAAAAATAAACTGATTTGAATTTAGATTAACAGAAGTGGGTGAGGGTACATGACACTGTATATTATGCTAGGAATAGCGATATTTATTATTTATATTTTGCTGCTTCTCCCGGGGAGAATGCCAAAGGAGGTTGATGATCGACTCTGGACGAGTTATTATGCCCATCGAGGATTGCACGAAAAGGATAAATCGATTCCCGAAAATTCCATGGCAGCCTTTAAAAAAGCTGTGGAAGCCAACTATGGCATTGAAATGGATTTAAATCTCACGGCAGATGGAAAGATCATTGTTTTTCATGATGATAATTTATTGCGTTTGTGTGGGGTGGATAAATTAATAACCGATTGTACATATGTGGAACTGTTGACCTACAATCTGGAAAACACTGAGCAAAAAATCCCTTTGTTTGAAGATGTTCTGAGAATGGTCGATGGTCAGGTTCCTCTGATTGTTGAACTGAAAAACACAAAAAATCTCAATGAGTTATGCTCAAAAACAGCAGAGCATCTCGATCATTATGATGGGTTGTATTGCGTCGAATCGTTTCAGCCTTTAATTGTCAGGTGGTTTTATAAAAATCGGCCAGATGTTGTGAGAGGTCAGCTCTCAGTTGGGCGAAAAAGTCTTAAAGGACTCGATGTTAAATTGTGGCAATGGTTGTTGATTATTTCATTTGCGACAAATTTTATTACGCGTCCCCATTTTATGGCTTTTTATCATGGCGATGCTCGTCGAAAACTGGGCCTTAGTCTGTTTCATTTATTAACCGGCAGGATCGTTGGCTGGACAGTACAGGATACCGACGATATTGAGTATTGTAAAAAGAAATTTGATGCAATCATATTTGAATATTTTGAACCATGAGTTTAAGGCTGAAGGTCTTAAGCTATCGTTTTGATAGCTTAAGACCTTTATTTTGTGTGCCCGGCATGGGTTTTACAATCTAATGGGAAAAGTCCCGAGCACAGGCAGGTAGTGCCAAGTACTTGTTAAATAATTTGCTTCAATTGAATGTTTTTGACCTGTTGAAGGGTCAAAAAACTGCTCTGGTTGCATGTCCTCCAATTGCTCTGTATAATGTCATTATCACAGAGAAAGGAAAGACCCCAAGGAACCTATCTTAGCAGGACAAGCGTTCC
>JAQUWM010000142.1 GCA_028692885.1 Acetobacterium sp.
TAACTCTTTGTAAATTGGGTTTCCAAACTCGTTTATTGTGTTTATTTGAATGACTAACCTGGTTGCCACTAACAACGGTTTTTTTACATACAAAACATTCTTTAGCCATGACATAACCTCCCTTACGCTTACCTTTTATAAAACAAGGTGTATTATATCATGAAAATAAAAAATAAAGCAATAGAAATTTTGACTTAACTGGAATTATTATGTAAAATAGAGAAATAAAAATAAAAGGAGCAATTCGATGAAAGTAAATAATGAGTTAGGATATATTGATATTACCCGAAAAGCAATTGCAGATATTGCCGGAAACGCAGCTATGGATTGCTATGGCCTGGTGGGAATGGCTCATAAACGGGGAAAAGACGGTCTGATCGAGATTCTTTCAGGTGATCAGGCCAATAAGGGTGTGGGTGTGATTATCGAAGACGATCGATTAGTGATTGATCTTTATGTCATTGTAGAATATGCGATAAAAATTTCAGTTGTTGCTGAAAATATCATATCCAATGTAAAATACCGGGTGGAAAAAGAAACATCATTAAAAGTGAAGCGCATCAGTGTGAATGTAGTCAGCGTGCGTGTATAAATGGAGGACAGAATGAAAACCCAGACAATTGACGGTGAAATGCTCATAAAAATGTTTCGTTATGGGGCGAAAAATCTAGAAATCAACAAACGAATTGTGGACGAACTCAATGTTTTTCCAGTACCGGATGGTGACACCGGGACGAATATGTCGCTTACCTTTAGTCATTCAGTTTCAGAATTTGATAAGATTGAAAAACTGAATGTTTACAGTGTGGCTAAATCGGCATCATCAGGCGCTTTGATTGGGGCCCGGGGGAATTCAGGCGTAATTCTTTCGCAATTGCTGAGAGGGTTTGCTGAAGGCTGTAAAGCCCAGGAAGATCTGGATATCCCGTCTTTGGCAGGTGCTTTAAAGTTGGCATCGGACGTGGCTTATAAAGCGGTGATGAAACCCACCGAAGGGACTATTCTTACCGTAGCCCGGGAAATGGGCGAGTTTGCCATGGCGAAATACAACAATTATGACAGCTTGGAGAGCTTCATTGCGGATGTCATTCATCACGGCAAGGTCACATTGGAAAAGACCCCGGAGATGCTGCCGGTATTAAAAGAAGCTGGCGTGGTAGATGCCGGTGGACAGGGCCTTATTTGTATTGTCGAAGGTGCTCAAAAGGCGCTTTTAAATGAAGAATTAGGGGTGGAACTGGAGATTAAACCAAGTAATTTGGACAAGTTTGTTGATGACTCCCATATGACACCGGAAGATATTACCTTTGGCTATTGTACTGAGTTTATTATTCAGGAAGCCGCAGAAGTGGATGAAGCTGAATTGAGAGCGTATCTGGACACCCTTGGAGACAGCGTTGTTGTTGTCAAAGATGATGCCATCGTTAAGGTCCATCTGCACACCGATAATCCTGGTCTGGCATTGGAACGGGCCGGCAGTCTCGGGAGTTTAATCCGCATCAAAATTGACAATATGCGGGAGCAATTTTCGTCCAAGGGCAGCAAACCGGATGAGGCTCTGATACCCTATGGTTTTATCGCTGTTTCTCCGGGAGACGGATTAACGAAACTGTTTAAAGATCTTGGGGTGACCCGGGTTATTTCGGGCGGTCAGACCATGAACCCCAGCACTCAGGATTTTTTGAATGAAGTGGACAAATTGAATGCGGAAACTATTTTTATTTTCCCCAACAACAGCAATATTATTATGGCGGCTAAACAAGCCAGTGAAATCTCCGATAAACAGGTTCACGTCATCGCTTCCAAAAATATTCCTCAATGTATTGCGGCGATGCTGGCATTTTCTCCGGAAACAGTGCCAGAAGAGAATGCATCAGCGATGTCGGAAGCCATTAATCATGTGGCAACCGGGGAAGTGACCTACGCTGTCAGAGACACTAAAATCAATGGCTTGAAAATTAAGAAATCCAATGTCATTGGTATTACTGGCGGAGAAATCAAGTTTACCGGAAAAAATATTAAAGATGTTACCGAAGAACTGCTGAGCGATATGGTAAATGAAGATAGCGAACTGATCTCTGTTTATTACGGACAAGATGTCACCGAAGAAGATGCCAATACCCTGGCTGAGGAGCTGGCCGATAGTTTTGATGAATGTGATGTGGAAATGCATTATGGCGGACAGCCGCTTTATTATTACATTGTATCAGTGGAGTAGCGTTAAATATAGATTTATTCACAAGATATAGATGAGGAAAAACCATGAAATGGGAAGATTCACTGGAAAAAATAAAAGGGGTTGGACCCAAGCGTCGAGATGCTCTGGCAAAGGCTGGGATCAAAACAGTAGGTAACCTATTGTCTCATTATCCCAGAAAATACATCGATCGCAGCGTTTTTGGAAACCCGGAACAGTTTTCGGAGGATCAGGTGATTTCCATTAAAGCCACTATTTTGGATAAGGGCCGGCTCAATCGGATTCGCGGAAATCTGTCGATTTTTACGGTGCCCCTGCTATGGGAAGAAAAAAAACTGTCGGCGGTATTTTTCAATCAACCCTATTTAAAAGGGACCTTCCAGGAGAATCAGGATTATTATTTTTTTGGCAAGGTAAAAAAAGCCTATGGGGGAACAAAGATCACCAATCCACAGTTTGTGATTGCCAGTAATCCAGGCAATTTTTTTGAGCTGACACCAGTGTACCGAAATGTTCCGGGAATCCCCGGCAGTATCATCCCAAAAACCTTGAGTCAGATTTTTGCGGGTGAGCTGGAGGTTCAGGATTCGATGCCGGAAGAGATCCGCATATCTGAAAAATTACTTGACATGAAAAGTGCCTTAAAAGTTATTCATTTTCCCCAAAAAGCAGAAGATGTCATTCAGGGGATTGAAAGACTCAAATTTAATGAAGCCCTGAAAATAAACATGGGAATCATGTCCGGGGCTCGGGAAAAAAGGTACTCGGATATTGAAATTAATCTGTTTGCGGGGGTCAAACCCTTTATTGACAGCTTGCCCTATGATCTGACCGCCAGCCAGCGATCGGTGATTGACGACATGATTGACGATTTAAAAAGCGGCCAGGTCATGAATCGGTTAGTTCAGGGTGATGTTGGTTCCGGAAAAACAGTTATTGCGGTGATCGCAGCCTGTCTAATGGCGCAAAATGGCTATCAGACAGCTTATATGGCCCCCACCGAGATATTGGCTCAGCAACATGGCCGCAGCTTTAATGAGCTGTTAAAAAATACCGGCATTGCCGTGGAAGTGGTGACCGGAAGTCTGAGAGCGAAAGAAAAGCGTGAGATTCTTGAGCGGGTTGCGCAGGGCCAGGTGTCGGTGATCATCGGCACCCATGCCCTGATTCAGCAGTCGGTGGATTACTATAATCTGGGGCTGGTGATCACCGATGAACAACATCGTTTTGGAGTTAAGCAGCGGAGTCAGTTATCATCAAAGGGGAACCAACCCCACACCATGGTTATGAGTGCCACACCGATTCCCCGAACACTGGCGTTGATCCTCTATGGGGATTTGTCGGTTTCCTATATCGATGAACTGCCCAAAGGCCGAAAACCGATTAAAACCTACTGTTATAATGAAGCATCACTGTATAAAATACTGGGATTTGTCCAGGGGGAAATGTCAAAAGGTCGGCAGACCTTTGTGATTTGCCCATTTATAGAAGCTTCTGAAGAACTGGAAGAGGTTCGCGATACGGAATCGGTGTATTTGGAACTGCTAAAGAAAATTAATCCTAAATATCGGATGGCGTGCCTCCACGGACGACTGAAAAGCGAAGCTAAAGAATCAATCATCCAGGCATTCAACCAGGGTGAGATTGATTGTCTGGTGGCAACCAGTATTATTGAGGTTGGTATCGACGTGCCTAATGTCAGCACGATGGTGATTCTCAGCGCCGAACGATTTGGACTTTCCCAGCTCCATCAGCTGCGCGGTCGAGTAGGACGGGGAAATCATCAATCATATTGTTTTCTAGTTACCAATTCTAAAAGTGAGGATACCCTGGCCCGGATGAAGGTAATTGTGAACAATCGTAACGGACGAAAGATAGCTGATGAAGATTTTAAATTACGGGGGCCAGGCGATTATTTTGGTTTTAAACAGCATGGCTTGCCAAAACTCGGCTTACTCAATCCCAGTGAAGAACTAGCTTTGATTAAACGAACCAAAGAGATTGCCGAGGTCATTTTTGAATCCCAAAATCAGGAGATGATGACCTTTCGGAACGAGGTACTGAAATCATTTTATATCGATATCGAAGATATATCATTTAATTAGGAGGAAAAATGAGAATAATTGCCGGCGAAAAGCGTGGTAAAAAATTAGTGACCATAACAGGCGACAGGATCCGGCCAACTGCTGACAAAATTAAAGGGGCAATTTTCAACAGCCTCCAGAATGAAATAAGAGCGGCAGCGGTGTTTGTAGACTTATTTTCGGGAACTGGAGCCATGGGCCTGGAAGCACTGAGCCGGGGTGTGGAGCTGGGATATTTTTTTGATCTTTCCAGGGAGAGTATTCAAACGACCAAAAAAAATATCAGTCTGCTGGGGTATGAAAACCGCGTTCGGGTCTTTAACCAGTCGGCCCGCAGTGGGGTAGAAATGCTGGCGCAAAACAAGGTAAGCTGTGATATTATCTTTTTGGATCCGCCTTATTGTGAAGTCGATGAGATTTATCAATTATTAGAAATGATCTCAGAAAAAGAAATTCTTTCTGAAAATGGAAAATTAGTGATAGAAACAGAAAAATCTGTTATAATGCCATTAGTAAAAAA
>JAQUWM010000143.1 GCA_028692885.1 Acetobacterium sp.
TGCCCTTGTCTGGATGGACGAAATGGGGGCGCATACTAAAACTGTGACGGTAGCAGTTGGCAACGAGGAAGCCTTCAGCTTTTATGAGCGTTTTGGTTTTTATCCCAGAAAAACTTTGTTGGAACAGCTTTAAGTGGATAACTCAAAATTCCGGTGGTAGGGGCCACGCAGATTCGGCGGAATGATCGTTTTAAAACGTCAATTCTCCAAAATGATGTATTGTCAGAAAGGAAAAATTATGCAGATAGCACTAACAAAAAAATTATCGGATGCCCTTGGCGAAAAGCCGCCAGCGATTGATAACGAGGTCAATCCCCTTTATTCATGGACGGCAAATTGGACAAAGGTATGGGCGAATCGTCGCGTTGAGGACATGCTTGTTCTGGTCAACCACGAAACCCGCTTTGTCGTTGCGATTTATCAGGTGAAGCGGAAGGATCTGAAAAATGTCGCCGCAATGATGACTGCGGCGATTTCCAATACCTTGCTGGCGATGAATCTAAACCCCGAGCTGGTGTCGGAATATATGCGACTGGCAGGGGCGGTATCGTTTGTCAAAAACAGCGACCGGCAAAAATCGTCATGGGTGTCAAAAGCGGGGCAGGAATGCGCCTTTCATGTTGGTAGAAAATACCAGGGCATTGCGAAAATGCATAGTGATACGGTGGGTGTTTTAGCGAATTACATGATTGTTGATACTTCAGGCAAAAACAACGCGGGATTTTATCCGTATCAGGCGATGAATGCGGCGTTGACCGCTCTGACGGGGATTAAGCCCTACAACTATCGGGCCTTTGAACTGCAAATAACCCTTGATCTGGAAATTTACTCGGTCAGTCGCCGGCTGATTGTCCCGGCTGATCTTAAATTCGCCGAGTTGCACCGGGTGCTCCAGAATGTGTTTGGTTGGCAGAATTATCACCTGTATGATTTCACCTTTTTTAATGGGTCGCAGCGCCAACCTGTGGTCAGGCTCGTTCCCTTTGAGCAAGACCTGGAGTATGATGAGGAAGCGGTTCTAATGGCCGATCATCGGCTGTCAGAATATCTGCCTGAATATCAACAGCTTTACTATACCTATGATATGGGGGACAATTGGGAGCATGATATACGGCTTCTGCGGGTCATCGAGGAATGTGATATGGAATCGCCATATCTGCTCGAAGCGAGCGGGCAGACACCACCGGAGGATGTTGGTGGGGTGATGGGATATTTAAGCTTTCGTGAAATTATTTTAGATCCCCAACACCCGGAATATCTGGAAACAAAAGAATGGGCTCGGTTTTGGCACCCGGAACTATCGGACTGGCAACGTCGACCACGGGTTGTGCAGGTATAAATGACGACAATCAGGATACACCGATTGTCACAATGGAGACCTGATTGGACACCACTTTACAGATTGACCAGCCGCCAGCCTGAGACCCAACTGGATCAGTTCATCATCCGTACAATCAGCCATAAAGTCGTTCATCTCCAGAAATGTCAGCATAACCAGAATACCGATCCGTTTATTGCCATCTAAAAATGCATGGTTTTTGATCAGTGAAAAGCCCAAACGAGCGGCTTTGGCTGGAACCGTTTGGTACAGATCTTCACCCGCAAAGCTTTGAAAGGGCGCATTTAGAGCAGAATCCAGCAGCCCTTCATCCCGGTAGACCATCACTGCCGCCAGTTTCGTTAATCAGCATGGTGTGAAGACGCAACACCTGCTGAAGGGACAACCGTTTCATTTGGCTAATTCCTCAAAGGCGGCCTGATGTTTTTTAAGAATCCGTTTGGCAATGGCGTCAACTGTATCATCGTCAAGTGCGGCTTCTTCCTGAAACTGGCTGAACTCAATCAGGACATAGCGGGGGGTATTGTTTTTTAAAATGATGGCAGCGCCGTTTTCATCAACAAGCCGGGCAACCTTCGAAAAATTCTGGTTAGCTTCGGAAATGGAAACTAAATTTTTGGTATTGATTTGCATCACTAGTACCTCCTAGTCTTTATACCATTGTACTATAATTTTAGGATAAATAAAACCTAAATATAAATCCATTAAGGTAAAAAACTAAGGTTTAGGGAAAGAAGGTTTATCATGAATAAAACAACCCCAAAACTGCCCGGCACAGGCATGTGGACGGATTTGCGGGAAGTTCAGGTGGAGGCCTGTGAGGCCATTCTGGACACCGACGACCATGTCATGATTGCTTCGGGAACAGCATCGGGAAAAACGGAAGCCGCCTTTTTTCCGATGCTCACGCAATTGCAGCAACTCCCGTCAAATACCATTGCGATTATATATATCGGCCCGCTAAAGGCGTTAATCAACGATCAGTTTGAGCGTTTGAGCGATCTGCTGGAAGAAAGTGATATTCCGGTTTGGCCCTGGCATGGGATGTTTCCCAATCCCTGTTCAACGTGAAAAAAATCAGCTGATAACCATTATCTATCATAGCGGTGATGAATCGTTGCTGGATGAGATCCAGGAGCTTTAGGAAGCACTGAACCAGCATCATCGTGACGTCGCCGTGAATTTTAAATCACACTATGAAAAGTTTACCTTTGAAATGCGGAAAAGAAAGCTGCTCGAAAAGGACAAAAATGGGCAGTTGTGAATTGAAATTGCAATTAGTGGTAGGTGTCTGGCATCACTTAACTTATTAGAATTATATAGGATAGGGAGATGAAGTAGAATGAATTTTTATACTGAATTTGGAAAAGTAAAGGAAAAATACGCAAAATATAGACCAACATATCCAGATAGTCTTTTTACGGAAATTATGTCTAATTTAAAAAGTCCGTATAAAAATGCAATTGATTTAGGCGCGGGCACAGGCTTATCTACTGCTTTCCTACGCGATAATTTCCAAAAAGTTTATGCGATTGAACCTGATAAAAGCATGGTCAATGAACTTCAAAAGATCAACAAAAATGTTGAGATATTTTCTTGTGCTGCAGAGGAATTGGAAATGATAGAGGCAGATATTGATCTTATAACATCGGGTAATGCTTTTTATTGGATGGATGGCGAAGTTATAATCAGCAAAATATATAAATGGTTAAAACCTAACGGAATTTTTGCTGTATATAAGTATAATATTCCTACTACAATATCAGCAGCTGAAAAAATCATATCGGAAGAAGACAAAAAATGGGATGAATTTAGACACGAGCGATTAAAAGATAAGGAATATTCAATTAGAACCATAAAAAATTCTAATCTATTTTCAGATGTTAAAGTTAAGGTCATTGACAATACTATAAATCTTACTGGCGAAGAAATTGTAGGATTTTTTTCGTCTACGTCTTATGGATCTGCCTATATTAGAACGATTGACAACCCGGATAAATATATTGACAGATTAATTGATAAAATAAAAAACATTACAAATGAAAGGCCTATTCCAGTAAACTTTAATCTTGAATTGATAATTACCAAAAAATGAAGGAGTATAGACAATAGCTCCCGGTGCCAGGCACACTTAACTTAATGGTTTCGTTACTAAAATATGTTTCGCCGCATTGTTCACATTCTTCGCTGGCGACGTTTTTGATAATGATCAGGCAGTTTATTATTCACAACATGGGTCGTGATACTATCAAATAAATTTCCTTCACAGTAAAAACACATAGCGATGAATCCTTTCTTGTATTCGTGTCAGCTTCAAATTTGGTTATGTCGGAGTAAATCATAATTTATTTTTGTATAATTCTAATTCGTGAAAATATCCCATGATATAAACGGTATGGGTTTCTTCTTCGATACGGAAAATGATTACATAATTGTAGTGCGGTACAAGTGCCTTTCGATAGCCCCTGGCTTTCACAAGATGATCATCGGAATATGCATATATTTTCGGATTATATTCTAAATTATCATAAACGTGCTCGATTTCTGTTAGTAAATTTCCAGCTGCCTGTGGATTTTTTAATTGATTGACCAGATAATTTATAATCTGGTCAAGTAATTCCTCGGCACTTTCCGTTATAATGAGGTTATATTGCATATTTTTTCTTTAGCTTATCAAGAGATTCCCTTGCATCCCTTGTTTTACCCGTATCAATCTGGTTTTCAGATAATTCCAGTTGACGATACATGTTTAATTTTTTCATTGTTGTTTCGTACATTTCAACACTCATGATGACCATATCACCATAACCGTTTTTGGTAATATAAATTGGTTCTTCTGCAACATGACACATTTCTGAGATTTGTGATGTGTTTTTCAAATCCTTAATTGGAATAATTTTTGGCATAGTAGCTACCTCCTTAAATTATGTCTTAATTATACCATTATTAGCCCTTTATATCAATAGTTGCAGTTCTAGGTTCTCTTAACTTATTGCCCCATGTCCCAACGATCCGATTCATAAACAAGGAGAAAAACCCAATGAAATGTGAAAAAAATCATAAGCCAGCGATAATCTATCGCAGCGGCGATGAATCGCTGCTGGATGACATCCGGGAGCTTTGGGAAGCGCTGAACCAGCATCATCGTGACGCCGCCGTGAATTTTAAATCACACTATGAAAAGTTTACCTTTGAAATGCGAAAAATAAAGCTGCTCGAAAAGGCCAAAAATGGGCAGATGCAAATTGAGATTGCAATTGACCAGGAAACCGCCAGAAATGTCGGGTACTGTATCTCCCGGGTTGAATTTTTTGGCGATGCTGAAATGGAATCCTTATACGTGCTGGAAAACTATCGGGGATTGGGAATTGGTGAGAAGCTGCTTAGCAATGCCCTTGTCTGGATGGACGCAATGGGGGCGCA
>JAQUWM010000144.1 GCA_028692885.1 Acetobacterium sp.
AGGTTCTTACCATTGAAAACCCCTCCTTTCAGGGAAACCTTGCAGATAACTAGTATAGACTAAAAAGGCCTGTAAAGTCAAGAACCTTTTATTAAAAACTATGTATTTATCAGGATTTTTCAGCAATATTGCCACTTTATTATTTTCACAATGTACTTTATAAAAATATTTCCTTTTTTAATCATCTATTTTCTGATAACTCTTTTTTGAATTCCTTTTACTATTATATATATTATCCTGTATCACGGTTGAAAGATTGACTTTTTTATGCTAATATAAAATAGAATATTTGTATGCGGCTGAATGGCCGTTTTTTGGAGGTTAGTTCATGGATTCTACCATGGAAATGTTTGAGTTGATTAAGGATTATTGTCGTCAACAAATGCCGGCGGGCCCTTATTCTCTCTGGATTAAAGACATTGTCTGCGAAAAGTTTGACCACACCGGTGCTGTTTTAGCAGTTCCAACGGATTTTCGTAAGCAAATTATAGAGGCCAAATATTTTGAGTTCTTATCTGCGGCCTTTAAAGAAGTATTGGGCTTTTCCGTTGATTTAACAATTGTCAGTGAAGAGGATACAAAAACCGAAGTGGTGATTCCTCAATCAGAACCTGTTCCAGTCAAAAAAGAAGAGCTTGATATTAATTTTTCTACGGTTGGGGAATATGACTATACCTTTTCGACCTTTATTGTCGGCGCATCAAATAAATTTGCGCATGCGGCAAGCTTAGCGGTTGCCACAAATCCTGCCTCATCATATAACCCTTTGTTTATCTACGGTGGTTCCGGGCTTGGAAAAACTCATTTGCTTAATGCTATCTGCGCCGAAATTTCACAAAGTCAACCTGACTTTAAAATAATTTACGTCAAAGGCGAAGATTTTACAAATGAGCTGATTACCGCCATTAAAACAGAGCGCACAAAACATTTCCATGATAAATACCGACAGGCCGACGTGCTTTTGGTCGACGATATCCAATTTATAAGCGGTAAAGAAATGACTCAGGAAGAATTTTTCCATACTTTTAATACGCTTTATGAAGCGAATAAGCAGATTGTTTTAACCTCCGACCGTCCACCAAAGGAAATTAAAACATTGGAGGACAGGCTTCGTACTCGTTTTGAATCGGGACTCATTGCAGACGTACAACCGCCGGACTATGAAACCAGAGTAGCTATTCTACGCAGAAAAGCGGAACTTTTGGATATTAGCTTGCCGGATGATGTCACAGAATATATCGCCAATCGTTTAAAAACCAACATTCGCCAGCTAGAGGGTACTGTTAAAAAAATTAAGGCATTTAAGCTTTTGGCCAACAGTCCGCCTTCAATTTCTATTGCTCAAAATGCTATACGGGATATTCTAAACGACAGCCAACCTATTTCAGTAACGGTGGATCGCATCATTAACGAGGTTTCTCGTTCCTTTGAAGTATCTGTACAGAATATTCGGTCAATGGATAGAACCGCTCCAGTTTCTGCGGCACGACAAGCTGCAATGTATATTATCCGAGAGGTCGCACATCTTTCAATGTCTGCAATTGGCGAAGAATTTTCGGGTCGCGATCATTCTACAGTTGTTTACACAATTAATCAGACTAAGAAGCTGATGAAGACCAATTCCCACTTTAAAAACACTGTCGAGGACATCATTAAAAACATTCGCGACAGCTGATTCAACTAGTTTTAAGCGTTTAGATGTTAATAAAAGTGCGTACTTTTTAAAGTTCTTCTTAACATTTAACAACACAACTTAAACCGTTTTTAACATGCCTTTTTATGGCAGTGTTATTTTTATTTTTTTTCAAAATGTTTTTCACTACTTTTTTTCTTCAATTTTTTTCGTTCTGATCAGCAATTTTGATTGTTTTAACATTTTTAACGGCCCCTACTACTACTGCTAAATATTATTTTCTTTCTGTCTTTTTTAGAAAAGGAGATCACTATGAGAATTAAATGTGAAAAATCGATTCTTTGCGATGCTGCGGCAGTTGTCAGCAGAGCGGTATCGTCTCGCTCACCGTTGCCAACCCTTGAAGGAATCTTAATTCGTACTACGGACAATGCCATTGAACTATTTGGCTATGATCTTGATATAGGCATCTCCACTAAAATGGACGCCCAAATTGAAGTGGAAGGGGAAATTGTACTTCCTGCCAAAGTATTGCTTGATATTGTAAAAAAGTTACCGGGTGAATTTGTAACTATTACCGTTGGAGAAAAGTGCCTGACTGAAATTAAAAGCGGATACTCAGAATTTACCATTTTAGGCATGCCGGCTGACGAATTTCCGGAATTTCCGTCTATTGGAGAAGTTACGGATTTTAAGCTTACCGAAGAAATTCTAAAATCTATGATTGATCAGACTATATTTGCTATCAGTCAGTCCGATGCGAAACCAATTCATACCGGCTCTTTATTTGAAATTAAGAATGGTTCTTTTTCTGTTGTTTCTATCGACGGTTATCGATTGGCACTAAGAACCGAAAAAGTCTCTTTTGATAACGATATTAACTTTGTTATACCTGGACGCGCTTTAAATGAAGTCTCAAGAATATTGAGCGAAGGTTCAGACGAGCTTGTCGGAATGCAAGTATCCAAAAAGCATATTATTTTTCACATTGGAAGCTTTCAGGTGTTTTCTCGCCTGTTAGAGGGCGATTTTCTTGACTATAATGCTGCAATACCAAAAACAAGCAGCACGAAAGTCAAAATTAATACTAGAGAATTTATTGAAGCGGTGGAACGCGTCAGCCTTCTAATATCTGACCGTATTAAAAGTCCATTGCGCGTTAAATTTGTTGAAGATGAAATAATTTTAAATTGTTCCACAGCTTTAGGGCGTGCAGTTGATACCGTCGCCGCATCAATTGAAGGTGGCGCTCTTGAAATGGGCTTTAATAACCGATATTTACTTGATGCATTGCGCGCGGCACAGTGTGATGAGGTTTGCTTAGAAATATCTGGTCCACTATCTCCAATGAAAGTAGTGCCGATAAATTCAGACGCTTTTGTTTTTCTTGTTCTTCCGGTTCGCTTAAAATCTGATATGTAAAGGGCTATATATATGAAAAAAATAACCATAACCACAGAATTTATTAAACTGGATGCCCTTTTAAAATTTGCAGGTGAAGCGTTAACCGGAGGCGAAGCAAAAGAAAAGATTCAAGCGGGCCTTGTAATGGTTAACGGAGAAAGATGCTCCATGCGGGGTAAAAAAATTCGCCCAGGTGATAAGATTTCTGTGAATGGCAACGAACTGGAGGTCATTTTGGGTGAAGGTAACCCGCCTCTCTATTAACCGTTTTAGAAATTTATTTAATATTTTTTGCGAGCCATCAGCTGGTGTCAATGTGATTTACGGCGAAAATGGTCAGGGAAAAACAAATCTCCTTGAGGCAATTTGGCTTTTTACAGGCGCTAGAAGTTTTAGAGGGGCTTCTCCTTCGGATTATATTCCTTTTGGCGACCTCAGAAGTTCATTTTCAATGGCTTATAGCGATTTGAACAGGGAAAATCTGACAAACATATCATTGGGTGATAAAAAAGAAGTATTACAAAATGGCGTATTGTTAGATTCATTATCGTCACTTTCCGGCAGTTTTTGTTCAGTTGTTTTTTCTCCGGCACATCTAAACTTAATAAAAGGCGGTCCCTCTGAGCGACGAAAGGCGATTGATACCGTAATAGGCCAGATAAAACCGCGTTATATAGCGGTATGTCAGGATTATCAAAAGCAGCTGTTTCAGCGAAATACCCTTTTGAAGGATATTCCATTTTCTTCGTCACTTCTAGACACGTTAGATATTTGGGATCAGAGCCTTGCAAAAACTGGCGCGCTTATTACAAAAACACGTAAAAGTTTTTTAGAAAAGCTCGTACCTTTTTCTGATGATTTCTATAACGGTATTTCTTCCGGTCGAGAATCGCTTTCATTGTCTTATTTTTCGACGATTGATATTGAGGGTGTTCACTCGGAAGAAACAATGCTTTTGCTTTTAAAGAAAAATAGGGTGGAGGATATTCGCATTGGTTCGACTTCGGTCGGACCGCATCGTGATGACCTTTTAATTGATATAAATAACATGTCGGCTAAAGGCTTTGGCTCCCAAGGTCAACAACGCAGTGCTGTTTTAGCCCTGAAACTGGGTGAATGTGCATTAATTGAGCAAGTTACAGGCCAAAAACCGGTTGTACTTTTAGACGATGTTATGAGTGAACTCGATGATTTGCGTCGGGATTTTTTGTTGCATCGATTGCTGGAGCGGCAAATATTTATTACTTGCTGTGATCCAAAGCAGATTATTGATGTGGATGCTGCTTTTAAAATTGAAAATGGCAGATTGGTAGTACAGTAAAGGAGCGCTTATGTATTTGCATTTGGGGCAAGAAACGGTGGTAAGACTTGAGGATATCATTGGAATTTTTGATATAGAAACCTCATCTGTTGGTAAAGAGACGCGATGGTTTTTGTCTCGCGCTGAAAAGAATATGATGGTGACCAACGTTTCAAACGATTTGCCAAAGAGTTTTGTCATTTGTAATGACAATGGTACTACCCGCGTCTATATTTCTCAGATATCGACAGCGACTTTGAAAAGACGAACCGGATTTATAGAAAGCCTTTAAATAACGTACAAGTTAGAAGCTTAGGCTAGAATAAGGAGCGAATATTTGTGAGCAATA
>JAQUWM010000038.1:0-7911 GCA_028692885.1 Acetobacterium sp.
CCATCATAGACTCCTTCTAAAATTATACTCTGCACTTTATTAGTTCATCACCACCTGTGCATTTATGGTGTTTTATTGAATTAAAAAGATGCTCAAATATCACTTATGGATATCTGAGCATCTTTGCTCCAGTACTGATTGAGATAACAATTTCTCACTTCTTTATTAAATTCAATGACAAATACCGTCGTATTTCCCATCAATTCGCAGAAAACTGCCGCTACACGCACGCTTGTATTATCTTTTTGTAATCTTCTTTAAAATAAAAAAACAAAACAGTTCAGATCCCCTTGGGATATCTAGACTGCTTTGTCTTTCTAACCTTACTATACGCTATTTCTTGCTGCTTTTATTGTAAAAATCGGAACACTTTAAAAATTTGCCCATCTTTTATTCAATCGGAATGGTAATCTGCGCAACTTCTCTTCCTTTGCCCCGGACAAAGGTAATGGTCAGGTTTTTGCTTTCCTTTTCCAGGCCATAAGCAATGCTTGCCGAACAGCTACCACCGATGGGGGTTTCCTGAATTATCCGGTTGGGATCTTTGATATTATAAGTTTCCAGAACATTCCCTTCGTCGTCCGTGACCACAAAATCGCCTTGCGCTAAAAAGAAATCGATATTATTTCTTTTTTCATAACTACTATTTTCGTATGTAAAATCGAGGAACAGAACCTGTTTGGGATCAGTCTTTGAATTTGCATTTCTTTCCCGGGTTGTTCTTGCCCCGTTAATTGTAACACTATAATCGCCATTGACGGTGGTTACTCGAAAGGGCTCATTTAATACCATTTTCGGTAGTTCTTTTACTTCGGTGTCGGTGCTATCCCTTTGACTATTGAAATATTCTTCTACTCCACAGCCGGTGAGTACCGAAACCATCAAACCTAAGAGTAACAGCATTATACAGTTCTTTTTCATCTTATACCTCCGTATGTTTAAATTATAGCCAAGGTACATGATGATGGCAAGCATAATTCCTGACTCCCGGGATCTCAATTGTTCGTTTACTTCTGATAACATGGATCGACCTTATCAGGAGAAACCCCTGTTTTTCTTAAGGAAGCGTTTATTTAAGGGTTTCTGTGGTATGATTAAAGAAGTGAGTATTGAACTGCCTTTATTATCAAACATTCTTTATCGTTCCTCTTTAATACAATCGTTTGTATCCTAAAGCTCTTGTTCATGTCCACGCGAAAGGACTATTAGTCTATGAAAGAAAAAGCTTTACTCTATTGTGAAGGTCAATTTGGTGAATCCGATGGAAAAACTGCCAATGGTTTAATCCGACGTTCTCAAAAATACCAGATCACATGTGTGATAGACAGCACCAAAACAGGCCTAGATGCCGGAAATTTATTGGAAGGGGTTGACAATGGTGTTCCGATTTACCGTGATTTATCCGAAGCCATGGATCAATTACCCGAAGTCCCTAAATATTTCATTTATGGCATCGCCCCAAAGGACGCCATCTTATCAATCAAAGAACGGCGTATTTTTCTCAACGCGATGTCTTTAGGAATGGATATCGTCAATGGCCTCCATGAATTTATTTCTGAAGATGCTGAATTTAAGCAGCAGGCGAAGCGCTATCGGGTTAAACTTCATGATATCAGAAAACCGCTAGCCAATCGCTACCTCCATCTTTTTACCGGCGATATTTTAAATGTAAAAACCCCGAAGATCGCCATCCTCGGAACCGATTGCACTGTCGGCAAGCGAACCACTGCAATGATGCTGATTGCCGCTCTGAAAGAACGCGGGCTTCGGGCCAGCTTTATCGGCACCGGTCAGACCTCCTTGATTCAAGGTGAAAAATATGGTATTGCTCTGGATGCCATTCCCTCTGAATTTATGACCGGCGAACTTGAAAATGCGGTTGTTGAAGCGAATATCCATGAAAAACCGGATGTGATCATTCTGGAAGGCCAGGGCGCCCTCAGTCATCCAGCCTTTATCAGCTCCTGCGCCATTATCCGCGGTGGAAAACCCGATGGCATCATTGTTCAGCATCCTCCCAAGCGAATAAACCGGGTCGATTTTGATTATCTGCCAATGCCCACCCTCGCCAGTGAAATTGAGCTGATTGAACGCTTCTCTCATTCCAAGGTTATTGCAATTACAATTAATCATGATGACATGAACGAAAACGAAGTGGCTGATACCATTAAAGCTTATGAACAGGACTATCAGCTGCCCACGACGGACACCCTGATCCATGGCTGTAACAAACTGGTAAAAGCTGTTTTAGATGCTTTTCCGGAATTAAAAGAAAAAATTACCACCTAAAAAAAAAGCCCATGCGATTTTTCGCATGGGCTTTTTAACTATCGGGTGGCGTGATAATAAGCGTAGGTCATCGGTTCTTCTTTTTTGAACCCATCACCATCAACAACCTTACCGATGAATAGATAGTGGGTTCCCAAATCGATGGTTTGCTCCACTTCACATTCGATAAAGCACAGGGTTTCCGATAAACCAGGACAGCCCGTTTTGCCGGTAATATAGTTGCGGGTTTTGAATTTGTCGACATCTCTACCGCTCTGATAGCCGAAATGTTTGATCAGGTCATGATTATCTTTACCCAGAATGGAAGCCCCAAAGACTCCGGATGCTCTGACATATTCAGATGTCAAGGTTCCTTTTCCCAAACAGACGCTGGCTTTTAAGGGGGTGTCAGTGACTTGAATAAAGGTATTCGAAACCATGCCATTGAGTTTATCATCTTTAATGGATGAAATAATATATAAACCATAGCTGACGTTAAATAAGAGTGTCTGTAAGTCATCTTTTTTTTTATCGGTTAAACCATCATCGACTTCTTCGACCAGAACAAATTTTTCCGGACCAACGCCGCAAATCGGGCATTTGGCGGGAGGGGTTTCACCCTTATGGATATAATTACAAACGGTACAACGCCATTTTTTTGCTTTAACCGAATCGCTGGCTGTTGCATCTTCGATTAAAACAAACTTATCCGATCCCACACCGCAAACCGGGCATTTGGCGGGAGCGGTTTCACCGTTATGGACATGATTACAAACGGTGCAACGCCATTTTTTTTCTTTAACCGGTTCACTGGCTGTCGGCTCTTCAATTAAAACAAACTTATTCGGTCCCACACCACAAACCGGGCATTTGGCGGGAGCGGTTTCACCGCTATGGACATGATTACAAACGGTGCAACGCCATTTTTTTTCTTTAACCGGTTCACTGGCTGTCGGCTCTTCAATTAAAACAAACTTATTCGGCCCCACGCCACAAATCGGACATTTGTCGGGAGGATTATCATCTTCATGAACATAATTACATACTGTGCAGCGCCAGTTTTTTTCTTCAATTGGTTCACTGGCTGTCGACTCTTCAATTAAAACAAACTTATCCGATCCTACTCCACAAACCGGGCATTTGTCTGGAGGAGTATCACCTTCATGTACATAATTACATACTGTGCAGCGCCATTTTTTCATTTAGTTCACCACTTTCTTAGAATTACTTTCTGCTTTATAATTATTATAATTTAAAAACAACTTGAAGTACAGGAATAAATTGATATTCTGATTGTCATTATAGCTCTTTTTTAATGATATTTATATAAATATTGCTTTTTTTGTTAAAAAGGGTTCACATCAGGTTATAATAATTCATAGCACTACATAAAAGTTGCTTACTCTATTGCTTATTATAAGATAGGATGGAAAATGAGAACGTATCAGAAAAACCTCAAAAATATTATTGCCGTCGCTAACGGTTTTGAAAAAGCCGATCTGGTTTTTAAAAACGCCCGAATTCTCAACGTATTTTCCGAAGAAATCTGTTGCGGTGATCTGGCTGTTGCTAACAGCACCATTGTCGGGATCGGATCCTACGAGGGCCGCGAAGAAATCGATCTAAGCGGAAAGTATCTTGTTCCCGGATTCATTGATGCCCATATGCACATCGAATCCACCATGGTTACACCCTTTGAGCTGGCTCGGGCGATTGTTCCTAGCGGTACCACGACGATTATTGCTGATCCCCATGAAATTGTCAATGTCGCCGGGAAAACCGGCCTGGACTATCTGTTAAACGCCACTGAGCAAATCCCCTTAAACGTTTTTGTAATGCTGCCCTCTTCGGTTCCCGCCACACCTTTCGAAACAAACGGAGCCGGACCTTTTTTGGCTGCCGATATGCAGCCCTATCTGAATCATCCCCGAATTCTGGGACTGGGAGAAGTGATGTGTTTTCCCGATGTTTTAAATGCCGAACCAGTGATTCTTGACAAGCTAACGTTGTGCCAACATAATTTTGTTGATGGTCATGCACCAGGACTTTCGGGAAAGCCGCTCCAGGCTTATGCCTGTGCGGGGATCAACAGTGATCATGAATCGACCACCTGGCCCGAAGCCCATGAAAAACTGCGGGCAGGGTTTTATATTCTGGTTCGGGAAGGTTCTGCGGCTAAAAACCTGCATGCCATCATCAGCGGCTTATTAGCGACTGAGTTACCGATTGACCGGTTCCTCTTTTGTACCGACGATAAACATTTAGAAGACATTCATCAGAACGGACATATCCGCTGGAATATCAAGCAGGCCATTGATCTGGGGCTGTGCCCGATCAAGGCGATCAAGATGGCCACCATCAACACTGCTCAAGCTTATGGACTTAAGAAGCTTGGCGCTATTGCTCCCGGTTACCGAGCCGATCTGGTGATCCTATCTGATTTGGAAACCATGCAGGTGGAGCAAGTCTATCAGAATGGATGCTTGGTGGATGATACCCTTTGGAAACATAAACCTCATCACATGATTGATCCTCGGCTCCTTAATTCAGTCCATATCCAGACCCTCACCCCGGAAAAATTGCAACTAAACATCGGCTCCAAAGATCATGTCATTGAAATTGTGAGCGATCAGATCGAAACCCATCATCTGCTTGAATCCCTGCCCGGAAAAGATGGCTTTTTTATTCCCAATCAAAGCTATGCTAAGCTTTGTGTTATTGAACGGCATCATTATAGCGGCAATGTCGGAGTCGCTGCTATCAAGGGCTTTGGAATCCATGATGGCGCGATTGCCACCACCGTTGCCCATGACTCGCACAATATTATTGTAGTCGGGGATAATGATCAGGATATTCTGCTGGCGGTCAATCATCTTGCTGAAATTGGCGGCGGTTATGTGGTGGTCGGCAATCATAAAATAATCGGGGCTGTCCCCCTATCCCTGGCTGGTCTGATTAGTCTTGAGTCCGGCGAGATGGTTCAGAAAAAGGTCGCTTCGCTGATATCAAGTGCTCATAAATTAGGGGTAGCCCCCGGGGTCGATCCCTTTATCACCCTCTCCTTTATGGCTTTGCCGGTAATCCCCACCCTGCGCCTGACTGATCTGGGACTTTTTGATGTCGATGCATTTCAATTAATTAAAGCTTGAACGGTTGTCGATTAAGCTACTACAGGCTCCGCAGGGTTTATAATTCACCTCATCGGAACTTCTCTCTTTTGAGCTAAAAATAGGAGCCGCCTATTTTAGCTGTAGTTTTAAAGATAAATGGGTAGTTTTCCAACACAATAAAACGGCTAAACCAAAATACTGGTTCAGCCGTTTTATTGTTTTTTTATTCAAATACTGTTTTGGCAATGCTGGCGCCTTCGCGGGCATCTTTACCATAATAATCGGCGCCGATGGTTTTGGCATATTCGGGGTTTAACACCGCCCCGCCAACCATAATAGTGATAGTTGGGCAGTTGGCCTTGATTTCTTTGATTATTTTTTGCATATTTTTAACGGTTGTTGTCATCAAGGCGCTGAGACCCACCAGTTTGATATCTTCCGCCTGAATGGTCTTAATTATCGTTTCAGCCTTAACATCCTTGCCCAGATCGATAATTTCGTAACCGTAATTCTCTAAGATAACCTTGAGAATATTCTTTCCGATATCGTGGACATCACCCTCCACCGTGGCTAAAATAATTTTCCCCTTTGCTACTTGCGCCTTGCCATCCTTTAGCATCGTTTCTTTGATGACTTCGAAGGCTTTTTGAGCCGTCTCCGCCGCAAAAATCAGATGGGGCAGGAAACATTCACCGGTTTCGAAAGCATCGCCCACCGCATCAAGAGCTGGGACGATCTCGTTGTTGACAATATCCAGTGGTTCTCTGGTTTTTAAAAGAATCGCGGTAGCCCCCGCCGCCCGGTCAGTAAGACCCTCTTCAATGATTTCCTTAAGACTCAAGGCGGCTCGCTCCGGGTCTGATTTGGCTTCGCCAAAGCTGCTATCTTTATAGGTGTTGGCGTAAGCAATGCATTGACCATCGAAGCCCCAAAGCGCCCGGAATGCGGTGATGGTGTCCATCATCTCTTTATCACTCGGGTTCATTATTGGGGTGGTTAGTCCAGCTTCCAGGGCCATGGCCAAAAAGGTCCGGTTTAACAGCTCACGATTAGGCAGGCCGAAGGAAATATTGGATACTCCCAGCACCGTTGGCACCCCCAGCTCAGCCCGGAGTTTTTCCAGGGTTTTGATGGTTTCCCGCACTTCCGCCTGTTGAGCCGAGGCGGTTAACACCAGGGCATCAATGAGGATATTTTTTTTGCTGATACCGTAAGATTCTGCCGTTTTGATGATTTTCTCAGCAATGGCGAAACGATCAGCCGCCAGACTAGGGATTCCAGTTTCGTCCATGGTCAGCCCCAGCACCAGAGCTCCGTATTTTTGGGCGATCGGAAAGATTGCTGCCATTGCGGATTTCTTGCCATTAACCGAATTGATAATTGCCTTGCCTGGATAGCTTCGCAGCACTGCTGCGATGACTTCCGGGTTAGATGAATCAATTTGCAGCGGACAATCGACCAGTCGGCTGACCGTATCGACTGCCTCTTGCATCATCGTCAGTTCGTCAATATCTGGCAGTCCTAAATTGATATCCAGAATATCCGCTCCATCTTTTTTCTGATCGCTGGCCAATTGGGTTACCACTGAGAGTTCGCCCTGACGCAGCGATGCCTTAAGCACCGGATTAGTGGTCGGATTGATGCATTCGCCAATGATATCGATATCCTCGCCCAAAATGATCGTCCTGGTGCTTGAGGATACGGCGGTAAAATCTTTTTCCGTTACCTGATAAAGAGGCAGATCTTTGGTAGCCCCTTTCATTTTTTCGATATAGGCTGGGGTTGTGCCACAGCAGCCACCCAGAATCAAGGCGCCCATTTCGGCAATTTGCACCATATAGTCGGTAAACTGATCGATGGTGATATCGTAGACCGTTTTGCCATCTTTCATGTGCGGCAACCCGGCGTTGGGTTCCACCATAATCGGGACCGAGGCATAGCGAACCAACTCCGCGATAATCGGCAACATCGCATTTGGGCCGGTAGAACAATTAATCCCGATGGCGTCGGCGCCAAGCCCTTCCAAGATGGCAACTACCGTTAAGGCGTCGCTACCAGTGAGGGTTCGGCTATTTTCCTCATAGGTCATCGAAACAATGACTGGCAGCTTCGATACTTCTTTAGCCGCAATCAGGGCCGCCCGGGCCTCGCAGATGTCGGTCATCGTTTCAATGATGACTAAATCAGCACCAGCTTTGTCACCAGCGATAACGACCTCTTTGAAATAATCCACGGCTTCATCAAAGGTCACTTCTCCCAGCGCGCCAATCAACGTTCCCAATGGCCCTATATCCAAAGCCGTAAAATCGGGATTCAATGATTTTACATTCGCAACTCCAGCCGTAACCAGTTGTTCCACTGAATGACCACTGTCCTTTAATTTGTAACCATTGACGCCAAAGGTATTGGAAAGAATAATATCGGCTCCGGCATCGATGTATAATTGATGAATCTCCTTAATCAAGTCGGGATGGGTCAGGTTTAAGGCTTCCGGCACTGGTCCAATCGTTTCAATGCGATTCTGAAGCAGGCT